>DASUPI010000349.1:0-11039 GCA_036281135.1 Rhodoplanes sp.
GATTGCCGCGTTCATCATCGCGCAGCTCTGGGGCGGCCCTCTGCTGTCGTGGGACCTGCAAGCCGCCGCCGCGAGCGTTCCGTCCTGGCTGATCTATGTTGCGCTCGTCCCGCTCGCGTTCCTGCTGCTCCTGACGTTCGATTTCTTTTACTACTGGTTCCATCGCGCTCAACACGAATGGCCGTGGCTGTGGCAGGTCCACAAGCTGCACCACAGCGACCGGGCGCTGAACGTCACCTCTTAAGCGCGCCATCATTGGCTGGAGGATTTCTTTCGGGGCGATTTTCATCGTTGTGCCGATGACGCTGCTCCTGGAGTTGAAGCCAGCGGAGGCCGGCTTTCTCACCGTCGTCATCGGCCAATGGGGGTCGTTCATTCACGCGAATGTCAGGGTAAGGATGGGACCGTTGACCGCCGTGCTCGCCGGCCCCCAATATCACCGCATTCATCACTCGATCGAACGCGCGCACTGGAACAGGAACTACGCCGCGTTCTTCCCGATCTGGGACCGCCTGTTCGGAACGCAGCATCGGCCCGTTCCGCAGGAATGGCCGAAGACCGGCGTCGAGGGCGAGTCCAGCACGCCGCCCGCCTCAGAACTGATCGCCGGGCCGTTCATCGGTTGGGCAAGGACAATCGTCGCCCGGCTTGGCAGGGCGAAGCCCGCCGAGAGCCAAGTTCCAATATCCATGATTGGACGGCAGGAAACGAAAGTTGGGGCGCTAGACTAGCGAAGCGCCGGGTGTTCAGGAGGTGGCGGGCCCGAAGGCCGGCGCGGGATACCCCGTCGCAAGCTCCGCACGGCCACGTACGCGGCGCGACTCGCTCGCTTCCACCATCGTCCAGGCGGAGCGGTCCGCGATCAAGGCCGACAGGACAGCGTGGTTGAGCTTGTGCCCGCCGCACACCGAGCGGTAGACGCCGAGCAGCGGCGCGCCGGCGAGCGCGAGATCGCCGATGGCGTCGAGCGCCTTGTGGCGAACGAATTCGTCGGGGAAACGCATTCCGTCCGGGTTGAGGACGCGGTCGTCCCCTAGCACCAGCGTATTGTCGAAGCTCGCGCCGAGCGCATAGCCCGCGCTCCACAGCTTGGCGACGTCGCTCATGAAGCCGAAGGTCCGCGCGCGCGCCACGTCCTGGCGGAACGTGGTCGGATGAAGATCGAGCGCGAAAGCTTGGCGGCCGATCAGGGGATGCGCGAAATCGATCTCGGTCTCGACGCGGAAGCCGAAATCATACGGGCGCAACTCGCCATAGGCGCGGCCATTGGCGACCCGCACCGGCTTGAGCACCTTGAGATAGCGACGCCGCGTCGCCGTATAGACGATCCCGGCCCGATCGATCGCCTCGACGAACGGCTCGGCGCTGCCGTCCAGGATCGGAACTTCCGGCCCATCGATCTCGATCGTCGCATTGTCGACGCCGAGGCCGCACAGAGCCGCCATGACGTGTTCTGCGGTGGAGCAGAGGGGCCCCGTGTGATCGCCGAGAACGGTCGCGAATTCGGTCGCGTAGACCGATCGCACGTCAGCGCGCAATTCCTGGGTGGCGCGGCCGTCGGCCCCGATGCGAACGAACGCTATTCCGGTATCATCGTCCGCGGGCTGCAGCGTGAGCGTTGCGGAAGCGCCCGAATGAACCCCGATGCCCGTAAGGCTCACCGCGCTGCGAAGCGTCGTTTGTCGGCCCGCTCTCATGCCCCACCCACATTTTCAGCGTCGCTGGCCGCGACGCCAGACCAAGCTCCCAGGCGGCCACGTGTTGGTCTGCCTGGCCGGATCGTTTTCCGAAAA
The DNA here is from genome assembly GCA_036281135.1 of Rhodoplanes sp. Taxonomy (GTDB): domain Bacteria; phylum Pseudomonadota; class Alphaproteobacteria; order Rhizobiales; family Xanthobacteraceae; genus Rhodoplanes. The sequence continues at coordinate 1,794 of DASUPI010000349.1, forward strand.
CGCGGTTTTCTGAAGCTGCCCCGTTACCGCCTGATTCTTACCCCCTGCGCCGCACACATTAACCTCGCGGTGCGAAAGGACCAATTCACGGTTTCTTACCAATTGTTACCTCGAATTGGCGGATTCCGACCGCCTTTCGGCCTAAAAAAAACGGCGCAGCCGCTGGGCAAACCGGCGCAATCCGCGAGGATGTTCGGCTGCAAACATGCGAACGCCCGCGCCGCCGCCGGAGCCACCGCAAAAGCAAATTTTTATGAATTATTAACCTGTTCGCACGAAATGCGATCAGAACACTGTAAGAGAGAAATCCGGATCGACGCGAAATTCGCCAAATAGAAGAATTGAACAGTTCTTGGGCTGCAACCTGCGATCCGGCGAGCGTCTAAGCTCGCCGGCTCCGTGTCATCCCTGTCGGTCAGTTGGCCTGCCGCCGCAGAAATGCGGGGATATCGAGCTGGTCGTCGTCTGCGTCTTTCGGCGCAGGCGCGGAACGCCCGTGCATGTCGAGGCCCTGCGGGGCCTGGCGGCGCGCATATTCCGAGACCGGCTCGGGAGCGCGCGGCTCGGCGCGCGGCATTCTCTGCGCCGGCCACTCGGGCAGGAAGGAGCGGGAAGGCGCGGCCTCCGGCTTCGAGTCATCGGCCTCACGCCGGCCGAGTCCGACCGCCGCAAGCCGCTGCAGCAGGGTCATCCGGCGCTTCTCGGGCTCCGACTCCGGGAGTTCGCCGCGTCGCGCACGAAGCTCGTTCTGGGCCGGCATCGGCAGTTCGTCGATACGCGGCATACGGGGGCCCCGTCCGGCCGGCCGCTCGGGCTGCGGCGGGATGAAGACGGACGGAGTCGGTGCCTCGTCGTCGATGGACTCGTCGTCGTGCGCGGCCGGCGCGGAGAAGAACGACGGCTTGGGCGGAATCGGCCTGATGGTGACGTCCTCGATGGCCCGCTCGACGAGCGCGCCGGCGACCGCCGCGGTCGCCACCGCCTCGATCTCCAGCCGCGATTCGGCCGACGGCTCGACGCCTTCGTCGTGCTCGGACTGGGGCGCGAAGCTCCGCTCGGCCTGGGACGGGTACTCCATCCGCTCGGCCCGCTCGGCCACGCGCTTGTTGTCGGCCCGCAGCCGGAAGGCGAGTTCGGCGAGCCGCGCCTCATGCGCGGCGACGCCGTGCGTCTCCGCGCCCCGGCTGAACGTCTCCGCCGGCGCCGTTCCCGCTGGATGCATGATGACGCCAGTCTGATCGACGCCGGTCGCGACGACGGAGACGCGAATGACGCCGTCCAGGCTTTCGTCGAAGGTCGCACCGACGATGATATTGGCGTCCTGATCGACCTCCTCGCGGATGCGGGTCGCCGCCTCGTCGACCTCGTAGAGGGTGAGGTCCTTGCCGCCGGTGATTGAGATCAGGAGCCCGCGCGCGCCCCGCATCGACACGTCGTCGATCAGCGGATTGGCGATCGCGGCCTCGGCCGCGCGCAGCGCCCGCTTCTCGCCGGTGGCTTCGCCGGTGCCCATCATGGCCTTGCCCATCTCACGCATGACCGCGCGGACGTCGGCGAAGTCGAGATTGATCAGGCCTTCCTTGACCATCAGGTCGGTAATGCAGCCGACCCCTGAATAGAGCACCTGGTCGGCCATGGCGAAGGCGTCGGCGAACGTCGTCTTCTCGTTGGCGACCCGGAACAAGTTCTGATTCGGGATGATGATCAGCGTGTCGACCACGCTCTGCAGCTCGGCAATGCCTTGCTCGGCGATCCGCATCCGGCGCTGGCCTTCGAAATGGAACGGCTTCGTCACCACGCCGACGGTCAGTATGCCGAGTTCGCGCGCCGCCCGCGCGATCACGGGCGAAGCGCCGGTGCCGGTGCCGCCGCCCATGCCGGCGGTGACGAACACCATATGCGCGCCGGCCAGATGATCGCGGATCTCGTCCAGCACCTCGTCGGCCGCGGCGCGGCCGACATCGGGATGCGAGCCGGCGCCGAGGCCTTCGGTCACCTGCACCCCCATCTGGATGATGCGTTCGGCCTCCGACATTGTGAGCGCCTGGGCGTCGGTATTGGCGACGACAAAATCGACCCCCTGCAGCCCCGCGCGGATCATGTTGTTGACGGCGTTTCCGCCCGCACCGCCGACTCCGAACACGGTAATCCGCGGCTTCAGCTCCCGGACATCGGGGATCTTCAAGTTGATGCTCATGGCTGCCTCTTCGGTGCGGGGGCGTGTGCAACGCCGCCGTGTCCCGCCGGTCCGCCACCGGCGCGTTTCCTGGGGTGGATCAGGCCGATCAAAAGCTTTCGCGAAGCCATTGTCCGACCTTTGCGAAATAGCCGCCTCTGGTTCCCGCCCGAAGGCGGTGGGCGAGTCGCGAATCGAAATGCTCCAGATGCGCCATCTGGGGATAGACGAGGAGGCCGGCCGCCACCGCGAAGGCCGAGCCCTTTGCGCCCTCGGGCAGGCCGCCAATGCCCAGCGGGCGGCCGATCCGCACCGGACGGCCGAGAACGCGCGCGGCGAGATCGGCAAAGCCGGTCAGTTCGCTCGCGCCCCCGGTGGCGATGACGCGGCCGCGCGGCTCGCTCGCGAACGGCGAGGCGGCAAGCCGGTCGCGGACCATTTCCAGAATCTCCTCCATCCGCGGCTTGATGATCCGGGTGAGCGTCGCGCGGGAGACGAATTGCGGTGATTCGCGATCGTCGCCGCCGACGCCAGGCACAGGAATCATCTCTCGGTCGTCCATTGCACCGGTAAGTACATTGCCATAGAGCGTCTTGATTCGCTCGGCATCGTGCAACGAGGTGCTGAGTCCCCTGGCGAGATCCATGGTGACGTGACGGCCGCCCAGGGCAAAGCCATCGGCATGAACGAAACGGCCGCCGGAAAACACGGCCATCGTCGTCGTGCCGGCCCCCATATCGATGACCGCGGCGCCGAGATCGGCCTCATCGTCAGCGAGCGCGGAGAGCGCTGCGACATAAGGACTCAGCGCCATCGCCTGCACCGTCAAGTGACAGCGCTCGACCGCAAGCATCAGGTTGCGGGCGGCGGCGGCTTCCGCGGTGACCATATGCATGTCGACGGTGAAGCGGCGCGCCAGCATCCCGCGCGGATCGCGGATGCCCTTTTCCTCGTCGACGCCGTAACCGATCGGAATCGAGTGCAGGACCGCCCTGCCCTCGCGCACTGAAAGCCGACTGCCGGTCGCCAGCACGCGAAGAATGTCGTTCTCCCTCACCTCGCCGGGCACATCGACGGTGGCCGCGAGGAGTTCGCTGGATGGACGCCCCGCCGAGAGCGAAACGACCAGGGCTTCGATCTGGCAGCGGGCGGTGCGCTCGGCGAGATCGACGGCTTGGCGGATCGCAGCCTCGGCCTCCGCAAGCCCGGCCACGCCGCCCCCCTTTATCCCGCGCGCCTCGGTGTGGCTGAAGCCGATCACCTCGATGGCGTGGGTCCGGCGACGCAGCACGTCCTGCGGCGGGCGCGGCTTCAAGCGGGCGACCAGGCACACGATCTTGCTTGTGCCGATATCGAGCGCGGCGATGAGGGCGCTGCGGCGCGGCGTCAATGGCCGCATTTTCGGGGTCAGGCCGTATCGCAGAGGGCTCATGCGCTGCCCCCTTTCGGTTTCGAGCGCTTGGCCTTCAGCGCCTCCTCGCGCGCCTGCGCGACGGACTCGCTGAGCCTTAAGGTGACGCGGTCGGGAAGACGAAGGTCGACGAGACTGATGTCGCGGGCGAGCAGGTTCTTCTCGCGGTCGAGCGCGGCGAGCTGATCGAGCGCCCGCGCGACGCCGGCTTCGGGCAGCCTGACATTGACGCCGTTCTTGAGCCTCAGATTCCAGCGCCGCTCGCCGATCAGGACCGAGGCGCGAACAGTCTCGCGCAGGTCGGGATGACGATCGAGCAGCGCGAGGAATTCCTTGGCGCGGGTCGCAGCGCCGGCGCCCACGACGAAGGGAAGCGTCAGCACGGCGCGGGAGAGAAACAACTCGAGCACCGTGCCGTCATCCGCGATCACATTGATCTGGCCGTCCGTCTGCCACAGCGCGAAGGCCGCGCGTTCGGTGACGGTGATGGCGAGCCGGTCGGGAAAGAGCTTCTGCACGGTCGCGTCGCCAACCCAGGGGTTCGATTTCAGCCTCGCGCGCGTCTCCGCCGCGTCGAGAAAGAGGAGCGAGGTGCGCCCGCCGATGCCGGCGATCGCCAGGATTTCTTCGCGTGAGAGATGCTTGTGGCCGACAATGGCGACCGCGGCGATGCGGAAGCCGACCGCGTTGGCCGCCATGTCGCGGCCATCCTTGAACCAGCCGACCAGGGTCGGCAGATACCCGCCGTGGAAGATGCCGTAGAGAAGCCCGGCGAGGACGATAAGGACCGAGGCGAGGCCCCCGACGGTGCGAAAGCGGCGCAGCCTGCCCAAGGAGAGCAGAGGTCGGCGCAGCGGCGTGCGCCTCGAAAACAGCCCGGCGAACCCGCGACGGGGTGCAGGAGCGCCTTTCGTCCGTCGCCGTCCGCCCTGCCCCGCGCGAGCGTCCGCGCGCGGCGAAGCTCCGGGCGCAAGCGGCGGCCCGGTCAGCGGTTCAGCGAAGCGTCCTCCACCATCCATCCCACCAACTCTTCGAACGAGATGCCCGCGTACGCCGCAAGCTCGGGCACCAGGGACATCTCGGTCATGCCGGGCTGGGTGTTGACCTCGAGGCAGAAGAGGCCCCGCGTCTCCCCCAGGCGATCGTCATAGCGAAAATCCGCACGGCTGACGCCCCGGCAGCCGAGCGCCTGATGCGCTCGAAGAGCCAGTTTTCGGACCTCTTGGTAAATATTTGGTTTAATTTCTGCGGGAAGAACGTGCTGGGAGCCGCCGGGGGCATATTTTGCCTCGTAATCGTAGAAGCGCACCGTCGGCACGATCTCGATCACGCCGAGCGCTTCGTCGCCCATCACGGCGCAGGTCAGTTCCTTTCCGGCGATGAACCGCTCGCATAAGACCTGTTCGCCATAGGGCCAGTCGTCCCGCGTCAGCTCTTGCGGCGGGTGCTCATGCTCCGTGGTGACGATGAATACGCCGACGCTCGATCCTTCCGACACGGGCTTGATCACATAGGGCCGCTCGAGCGCATGCGCCTTGGCCGCTTCGCGCCGCGCGATCGCCACCCCCTCTGGGACCGGCACGCCGGCTGAGCTCATCATCACCTTGGCGGTGTCCTTCTGCATCGCGAGCGCGGAAGCGAGCACGCCCGAGTGGCTGTAGGGAATCCGCAAGATCTCTAGGATGCCCTGGATGGTGCCGTCCTCGCCGGGACGCCCATGCAGCACGTTGAGCGCGACGTCGGGCTTCAGCTCGGCGAGCACCGTGGCGATGTCGCGGCCGACATCGATCGGCTTGACGCGGTAGCCCTTGCGCGCGAGCGCCTCTGCGCAGGCCTTGCCGGAGCGCAGCGACACCTCGCGCTCGGACGACCAGCCTCCCATGAGAACCGCGACATGCTTGGGCATCCATCCCCCTTTCCTGCCCTCTCCCTGGTGCGAAAGGGCGCCGAGCGACCCCGAGCTTTCCGGGGGAAACGAGCAGGTGAGGGGTTCCTGGCTGAGCCGCCCAGCAAGAACCCCTCACCCGGACTGCGCGGCCTCACGGCCGCTCAGCCACCCTCTCCCACAAGGAGAGAGGGATCAAGAAACCGCGATACCGATGCGCTTGATTTCCCATTCGAGGTCGACGCCCGAGGTCTCCTTGACACGCGCGCGCACCGTCTCGCCCAGGGACTCGATATCGGCGGCCGTCGCCGCGCCGCGATTGATCAGGAAGTTGCAGTGCACCTCCGACACCTGTGCGTCGCCGACCACAAGTCCGCGGCAGCCGGCGGCGTCGATCAGCCGCCATGCCTTCGCCCCCGCCGGGTTCTTGAAAGTCGAGCCGCCGGTGCGGCTCTTGATCGGCTGGGTCAGTTCGCGCGATTCGGTGATCTTGTCCATCGCCGTGGCGATGTCGGCCGGATCGCCCCGCGCGCCCTGGAACAGCGCTTGCGTGAAGATCAGATCATCGGGCGCGCCGCAGTGGCGATAGGTGTAGCGCATGTCGGCGTTGGAGAACACATGGAGATGCCCCGCGCGGTCGACGCCGCGCGCTTCGATCAGCACGTCCTTGGTTTCCCCGCCATAGGCGCCGGCATTCATGCGCAGCGCCCCGCCGATCGCGCCGGGAATGCCGCGGTAGAAGGCGAGCCCGGCAAGCGCGGCTTCTTGCGCGGCGCGCGCGACCTTCACGTCGGGCGCCGCCGCGCCGGCGCGGATGCGATGGTCCTGCTCGACTTTGATATCGGAAAAGCCGCGCCCGAGTCGGACGACGACGCCATGCACCCCGCCGTCGCGCACGATCAGGTTGGAGCCGAGGCCGATCACCGTGACCGGAATCTCTGACGGCAGCCGCGCCAGCAGATAGGCGAGGTCGCGCTCGTCCTCCGGCATGAACAGAACCTGCGCCGGCCCGCCGACGCGGAACCAGGTCAGTTCCGCGAGCGACTGGTTCGCGAGAAGCCGCCCGCGCAGCTCCGGCATTGTCTCGCGCAAGCCGGGAATGATGTCTGGGAACATGTGCTCAGCCAAGTGCATCAAACTCGAACCGCCTGTGATTGACCCCGCCGGGCGCGAACAAGTCCGCGTTGATGGCCGGACGAGCCGGTCATGACGGGTAATTCTTCATATCTGCCGTGGGCATCATCGCGCCGCCCCGCCGGATCGCGGCAAGCGTCGCGCCGACCGCGCCACCAGGATTATCAAAAACCGGAAACGATGTAGCAGCGCTGGGGTCCGTGCGCGCGGATCATGCACTTGGCAATGGCCATTTTGCATGTAGGGGCGGAAAAGCGAGCCCGCTGCGCACCGTTGAACGGATTCCTCAAGACAGCCTGACAATAAGCGTACGCAATCTTGGGCAAAGCCACAAATGCGCAGGCAGTCAAAATAACAATGACATATCTCGGACTTCTCACCATGGAACAATTCTAAAGTAATCATCCCGCGCTTGCAACGGCCGGCCGCACCGCTGCTCGAGCCATTGTCGCGAACCGCGGTCATGGCCTGCACGCGCCGTCCAGCCATGCCGCGAGCGCCGCCTGCCCTTTTTCCGCCGTGATGCGGCCGAGCGCCGCCGCCTGACGGCGAAGATCGCGCGGGTCGATTCCGGCTTTGCCGAGCTCGACCGCATGCCCGATCAGCCACTGTTCGATGCGGGCGGGATCGACCTCGATGTGGAACTGCAGGCCGAGCAGGCTCCTGCCGACCGAGAAGGCCTGGTTAGGGCAGGCCGGCGTGCTGGCGAGCCGGACGGCGTTCGCCGGAAGCTCGAAATTGTCGCCATGCCAGTGCAGAACCGGCGTCGTCGCGAACGCGCCGAGCCCGCAGTCGCGGCCGGCCTCGGTGAGAACGAGCGGCGCCCAGCCGATCTCCTTCTGCGGACCGGGCGCCACCGCAGCGCCGAGCGCCTTGGCCATCAGTTGGGCGCCGAGGCAGATGCCGAGCGTCGGCCTGCCCGCCTCCAGGCGGGCGCGGATCGCGGCAAGCTCGTCGCGGAGAAACGGATAGAGGTCTTCCTCGTAGACGCCGATCGGGCCGCCCAGAATGACAACCAAGTCAGGTGCAATCAGGCTAGTCGGAGCGATGACGTCCAACCCGGCCTCGCGATAGCGCACCGCGAAGCCGCGCTCCCCCAGCTGCGGCGCGAGCAGCCCGAGATCCTCGAAGGCGACGTGGCGGATGGCGACGCAGTCCGGCATGAAGCCTCCGCTAGGCCGCCTCGCCCAGCGCGGCGAGTTCGCCCGGCAAGGCATAGGCCCACTGCGTGATGTTCCCCGCGCCGAGACAGACGACGTAATCGCCGGGCCGCGCGAGATTCTTCACGAGCTGGGCGAGATCGCGCTGCGCCTCGAGCGCGATCACATGCCGATGCCCGCGCGCGCGGATGCCGGCGACGAGGTTGTCGCGGTCGATGCCGGCGATCGGCGCCTCGCCCGCGGCATAGACCGGCGCGACGATCACCGTGTCGGCGTCGTTGAAGCAGGTGCAGAACTGCTCGAACAGCGAGGAGAGCCGCGAATAGCGGTGCGGCTGCATCACGGCGATGACCTGCCCCGCGGTCGTTTCGCGCGCGGCGCGGAGCACCGCCGCGATCTCCACCGGATGGTGGCCATAGTCGTCGATCACCGTCACCCCGTTCCAGGCTCCGGTGCGCGTGAAGCGCCGTCCGACGCCGGAAAAACCCGCGAGCGCGCTGCGGATGCGCTCGTCGGCGACGCCGAGTTCGCGCGCGACCGCGATGCCCGCGGTGGCGTTGAGCGCATTGTGCCGGCCCGGCATCGGCAGCGTGAGATCGGCAATCTCGTGTCCCTCCACGCCGGGGCGGTCGCGAAAGACCACGCTGAAATGCGAATGCCCGTCGCTGTGGTCGAGATAGAGCAGGCGCACATCGGCTTGCGGATTCTCCCCGTAGGTGATCACGCGGCGATCCTCGATCCGGCCCACCAAGGTCTGCACCACCGGGTGATCGATGCACATCACGGCGAAGCCGTAGAAGGGCACGTTGTTGACGAAGGCCTGGAACGCCGCCTGCACGGCGTCATAGGTCCCGAAATGATCGAGATGCTCCGGATCGATATTGGTGACGATCGCGACGTCGGTGGGCAGCTTGAGGAAGGTGCCGTCCGATTCGTCGGCCTCGACCACCATCCAGTCGCCCGCGCCGAGCCGCGCATTGGTGCCGTAGGCGTTGATGATGCCGCCATTGATGACGGTGGGGTCGAAGCCGCCGGCGTCGAGCAGCGAGGCGACGAGCGAGGTCGTCGTCGTCTTGCCGTGCGTTCCGGCGACGGCGACGCAGCTCTTCAGCCGCATCAGCTCGGCGAGCATTTCCGCCCGCCGCACCACCGGCAGGCGTTTCGCCCGGGCGGCGACGAGTTCCGGATTGTCGCGCTTGATCGCCGAGGAGACGACCACGACCTCCGCGCCGTCGATGTTCTCCGCCGCGTGGCCGATCGCGACCGCGACGCCCTTCGCGCGCAGCCGTTTCACATTGGCGTTCTCGGCGACGTCGGAGCCGGTCACCGAGTAGCCGAGATTGACCAGCACTTCGGCGATCCCGCTCATGCCGATTCCGCCGATGCCGACGAAATGCACCGGACCGATGTCGCGCGGCAGCTTCATGTCAATCCTCTCGCCTTCGGGGTGCTGCTCGCTTCACCTCTCCCCGCGGGAGAG
>DASUPI010000350.1:0-19336 GCA_036281135.1 Rhodoplanes sp.
CCTTCGTCCGGCCGCCCGCCCTTCGGCTCCTTGATCAGCAGGAATTGGTCATAGGACGCCTTCTGAACCTCGATGAGGTTCGGCATCTCTGCGACTTCCTGTATTTTGCCGAAAAACTTGCGAACCCGTTTGCGACCGGTAAACGTTTCTGCCATCGTGGCCTCTCGCTTCCCGCCAGCCGGATTGGCGGCGGGGGCTTCCGCCGCTGCCCTGTTGGCGGCGCGCCGGAAGATGCATCTCGGCGAACATCGAGGACCCGCCGTCCTTTGCGTCCGCCGTCCAAATTGGCGACCCGCGGCAGGGCCGCGGACCGCAAGCGTTTATGTGCGCCGTATGGCGAAGAGGGCAATTCCGGCAATATAGGGACCGAATCGCCCGTCCAGCCTCACGATCACTTGAGTTCGACCTTGGCCCCCACCTTTTCAAGGGTGGCCTTGATCTTCTCGGCCTCTTCCTTGTTGACCCCTTCCTTGACCGGCTTCGGGGCGCCCTCGACCAGGTCCTTGGCCTCCTTCAGGCCGAGGCCGGTGAGAGCCCGGACCTCTTTGATCACTTCGATCTTCTTCTCGCCGATGGCGGCGAGAACCACAGTGAACTCGGTCTGCTCTTCAACAGGCGCGGCAGCGGCGGCGCCTGCCGGCCCGGCGGCAACCGCGACGGCGGCCGCAGCCGACACCCCCCATTTCTCCTCCAGGAGCTTCGCGAGCTCGGCCGCCTCGAGTACGGTGAGGCTGGAGAGGTCGGAAACGATCTTTTGCAGATCAGCCATCAGTCAGGTCCTTTCAAGATAGAACGATTTCGGTTGAGAGCTCACGCATCGGCCTTGGCGGCATAGGCCTGCACCACGCGCGCGACCTTGGCGGCGGGCGCGGTGATCACCTGCGCCAGCTTGGTCGCCGGCGCCTGGATCAGGCCGATGATCGTCGCCCTCAGCTCGTCGAGCGACGGCAGGGCGGCGAGCGCCTTGACGCCGTCGGGGCCGAGCGCGGTCTTGCCGAGCGCTCCGCCGAGAATGACGAGCTTGTCGTTCGCCTTGGCGAAATCGGCCACCACCTTGGGCGCGGCGACCGGGTCGCCCGAATAGGCGAGCACCGTCGGGCCCTTCAGCAGGGGCGCGACGACCGCCCCGTCCGTTCCGTCCAAGGCGATCTTGGCGAGACGGTTCTTTGCCACCTTGACTGCCGCCCCCGCCTGTTTGGCCTGCCTGCGCAGGGCCTGCAGTTGGTTGACGGTGAGACCGGCATAGTGAGCGACGACCACGACGTTGGAGGACTTGAACACCTCGCTCAACGTCGCGACCAGCTCCTTCTTGGCCGCTCGATCCACGTGTTGCTCTCTCCGGGTTGGCGGCCCTAAGCGACGCCGCCGGTTGCGACGGATCGTTCCCCTCGCCGCCTTGTCGAGCGGGAGGACGAACGAGGCTCCAAGCCCTGTCCCCCGACGCATGAGAGCGCCGGGTCGACCCGAGTCCGAACCGTCGCGGGGCTTGCCCCGAAACCGATCTTCCCCGTCTATGCAGGCTCTTATACCAAAGAATTAAGCCAACGCACAAAGCGCGGGCGCCTGCAGTCTCGGACAGGACCGGCCGGCCCGAAACTGCCGGGCAGGCCGTGCGCGCGCGTGCAGCAACAGTAACGAGGGAGTCCTCTCAAGCCTCTCCGCGCGAGTCCGCTTGTGACCACGCCCGAGCGCCATAAAAGGAGTTTTATCCTGATCGTCGTGTTTTCCGTAGGACGCGCAAAGGCGCGCCGACAAACTGGGTCGGCACGCCCGTGGTCCCTATCTATAACTTCCCCGGCGTTTTGCCAAGCCCTTTCGAGCGGCCTGGCCGATCATTGCCCGAACAGGGTGGCGGGCTCCACCTTCACCCCCGGCCCCATGGTCGAGGAGACCGCGACGCGGTTGATATACTGCCCTTTGGCGCCGGCGGGCTTCGCCTTTTGAACGGCGTCGGCGAAGGCCTTGATGTTTTCCACGAGCTTGTCGGCCGGGAACGAGGCCTTGCCCACCCCGGCATGGATGATGCCGGCCTTCTCCACCCGGAATTCGACCGAGCCGCCTTTGGAGGCCTTGATCGCCGCGGTCACGTCCATGGTCACCGTGCCGACCTTCGGGTTCGGCATCATCCCACGCGGGCCGAGGACCTTGCCCAGGCGGCCGACCAGCGGCATCAGGTCCGGCGTGGCGATGCAGCGGTCGAAATCGATCGTGCCGCCCTGCACCTTCTCGACCAGGTCTTCCGCGCCGACCACATCGGCGCCCGCCGCCTTGGCCTCGTCCGCCTTGGCGCCGCGGGCGAACACGGCGACCCGCACCGAGCGGCCGGTCCCGTTCGGCAGCGCGACGACGCCGCGCACCATCTGGTCGGCATGCCGCGGATCGACCCCGAGATTCATCGCGATCTCGATCGTTTCGTCGAACTTCGCCTTGGCCCGCTCCTTGACCATCGTCACCGCGTCGGAGAGCGGGTAAAGCTTGGTCCGATCGATTCCTTCGCGCGCCGCGCGCACCTTTTTTCCGTGCTGGGTCATGGCCGTTACCCCCTCACCTCGATGCCCATCGAGCGGGCGGAGCCCTCGATCATGCGCATCGCGGCTTCGACCGTATCGCAGTTGAGATCCTTCATCTTCTTCTCGGCGATCTCCTTGACCTGATCCTTGGTCACCGCGCCCGCCTTGTCGCGACCAGTCGCTTTCGCGCCCTTGTCGATCTTCGCCGCCTTTTTGAGGAAGTAGGAGACCGGCGGCGTGCGCATCTCGAAGGTGAACGAGCGATCGGCAAAGATCGTGATCACGACCGGGATGGGCTGGCCCTTCTCTATTTGCTGGGTCTGGGCGTTGAAGGTCTTGCAGAATTCCATGATGTTGAGGCCGCGCTGGCCGAGCGCAGGCCCGATCGGCGGGGACGGGTTGGCCGACCCCGCCGGCACCTGAAGTTTCAGATAGCCGGTGATTTTCTTCGCCATGGCTAAGCTCCTTCGCGCCGGACCTCCGGCTCGCAGGGTTCGTGGTGCGGATCAAAAGCGGTCGGCGAACCGCTCCTCCTCCCACGTCTTGAGTAGCGTGACGACCGCTCTCGACGCAGCCATCGGTGCCTTTCGTCATGCCCGGGCTCGACCCGGGCATCCAGCTTTCTGCTTTTCCGCAAAGATGGATTGCCGGGTCAAGCCCGGCAATGACGGAATAGTTACATCTTCTCCACTTGCGTAAATTCAAGTTCGACCGGGGTGGCGCGGCCGAAGATCGACACCGCCACCTTCACGCGTGAGCGGGCGTCGTCGACTTCCTCCACCACGCCGTTGAACGAGGCGAACGGACCGTCCGACACCCGCACCTGCTCGCCGATTTCGAACGAGACCGTCGCCTTCGGCCGGTCGATGCCTTCCTGCACCTGGTGCAGAATACGGCTCGCCTCTGATTCCGAGATCGGCATCGGCTTGTTGTCGGCGCCAAGAAAGCCGGTCACTTTGGGCGTGTTCTTGATGAGGTGATAGGCCTCGTCCGTCAGGTCCATCTTCACCAGCACATAGCCGGGGAAGAACTTGCGCTCGGCGTCCACCTTGCGGCCGCGCCGGACCTCGGTGACCTTCTCCTTGGGCACCAGGATCTGCTCGAACAGATGCTCCAGATGGCGCTGCTTCGCCTGTTCGCGGATGGATTCGGCGACCTTGTTCTCGAAATTCGAGTAGGCGTGAACGATGTACCAGCGCTTGGTCATGGCGGGTGATCCGGAATACTCCATCAACGCCCGATCCCGAGCACGAAAGTCACGAGGTAGCGGATGAGCTGATCGGCGAACAGGAAGAACAGCGCGGCGACCGCCGACATGATGAACACCATCACCGTGGTGATCAAGGTCTCGCGCCGGCTCGGCCAGGTGACCTTGTCGGTCTCCTGGCGCACCTCCTGCAGAAACTTGAACGGGCTGACCTTGGCCATCGGCTTTTCCGTGACTTCCCTATCTCAATTGCAAAGCTAACCCCGGACGCGGTCGGCGTGAACCCCGCGCGTCCGGGCGTAGTTGAGTTCTGCACTCTGCAGGCAAAGCCCAGCTCAATTCCGGCGAAGCGCGACCCGGTCCTGGCAGGAGTGGAGGGACTCGAACCCCCAACCCCCGGTTTTGGAGACCGGTGCTCTAGCCAGTTGAGCTACACTCCTAAAAGGAAGCGGGTGGGGCATACGCGCTTACGCCACCTGCTCTAAATGCATGATCAAGCCGGCCTTTGCAAGGGCGGGGCAGCAGCGCTCGGCGCAATGGCGTTGCGGCTGGGCTGGCGCTCAGGACAGGAGTGGAGCGGGTGAAGGGAATCGAACCCTCGTCATCAGCTTGGAAGGCTGTTGCTCTACCATTGAGCTACACCCGCGCAGCGCCGCCGACGTCTTACCGGGCTTGCGAAGGAGCTGTCCAGCCGCTCTTGCACGAGCTCGACCGGCAAGCCCGCCGTCCGCGGTCGATCAATTGACGTTGGTTCGAAGTGGCGAAGGCGGAGCAGCGCCTATGGCGGCTCCGCCTCCTTACCCCGGCGACGGAGGCTTGCGCCCGTTTCAGGGTCAGGGGCTCCGCCGAAGCGCGTCGTCCCTGAGAGCCGTCGCCTCCGCAGCCGCGCGGCCTGCGCCTAGAGCCCGCCCTGCACCCCGAGCAAGCCTTGGCCTTCTGTGACCAGTCGCAGCACTTGAAGGGCGGCCCCGGTGATCATCAGCTCCTGCCGCCGTCGGTTTGCGTGACGCGTCGGTTCCTCGCGCTTTTGGCGATGCGCGGCGTAACTCGTCGGCGCCTCGCGCTTCTCCCGGACAATGTTTTTACGCGGGTTGGAACGACGCTCGGTTGCGGTGGCGGGCTTCGCCTCCTCGGACCGTGCTTCCCTGGTCGGCGGCTTACGCGCCGGCTCGCTCTCTTCGCGTGCCAGGCTCGTCGACCGCTCGCGCTTCTTCAGGACAACGCTCTTACGTAGGTTGGCGGGTCGCTCGGTCGCGGTGGCGGGCTTCGCCTCCTCAGACCTTGCTTCCCGCACCGGCGGCTCGCGCGCAGGCTCGCTCTCTCGCACCAGGCTCGTCGTCGGCTGTTCGCGCTCCTGCCGGACACTCTTGCGTGGCTCGGCACGCCACACGGTTGCTGTGGCGGGCTCGGCCTCCGCGGACTTTGGTTCCCGCGCCGGCGGCTCACGCGCAGGCTCGCTCGCTGCTCCTGCCAGGCTCGTCGGCTCTTCGCGCTTCTTGCGGAAAACGTTCTTGCTCGGCTCGGCACGAGGCTCGGTTATTGTGACGGGCTCGGCCTCCTCGGACCTTGCTTCCTGCGCCGGCATTTCGCGCGCCGGCTCGCTTTCTTCTCGTGCTAGGCTCGGGGGCTGACTGGCGCTTGCTGCCGAGCCGGCCGCGGGCGGCCCGCCGGCCAGCACGTCACCGCCGCGCCCGTCCGTGCCGCCGATTGGCTGGGCTGTTTGCGATCCGATGATCGGGAGCTTCGTCTTGGCGGCAGCGCGAGTCCGGCTGCCGCGGTTTTCGGTCTCGAGCTGTGCCGGCGCCGGCGTCGCAGCCGGGGTCACCGCAGACGCATAAATGGGACCACGCTCGACATTGGCCTGCTTGGCCGGTCCCTGCACGCTTGCCGGACCGGAAGATGTGAAAACGAAGCCAGAGGCCGTGGCGCAAGCGACGCCGAGCATGAAACTGCCGACGGCAAACTTCAGCGGCCAGCCCCGGCGCGGACGAGCCTGCTCAGGCCACAGCGAGTAGCTCGGTTTGAAGCGCTTGTACACGGGTGTGTCTCCTATCCAAGGCTCGAGTCCCGTCTCGGCTTACTTCCCTCGGAAGTCCAGCCACAGACTCATCAGCCGATACCAGGCAAATGCCGTTAGAACGCCAGCGACCGACCAGATGACGATCGTCGGAACGTCGAGCGGAGCGCTCCACCAGAGCATTCCCGCGGTCCAGACGACGCCGAAGATGATTGCGGATATTCGAAGAGACACGATGGCGCTCCCGTTCGTCACATGCCGCTAATGTGCGGCATTGCGCCTGGGATGTTTGTGATCTTGCTCACACGGCCGGCGCTCGCACGCCGCGCGGTTGCGAATGGTCACTGCCGTCGAAGCGCCGCGCCGATGATGACGGCGCGGCCCAGGCTAAAAAGGCCGGTCCATGACCCGCGCGTTTCAGAATGCCTGTCGATGCCAATGATGGTGGGGGAGGTAGGACTCGAACCTACGAAGGCTAAGCCAGCGGATTTACAGTCCGCCCCCTTTGCCGCTCGGGACACTCCCCCGGATAACGCATTGCCTACAAAACCCGCTTGCCCCGCAACGGAGCGACCGGGGGCCGTGTTTATGGGAACGGCTACCTCGGGTGTCAACTCGAAACGGAAATGGCCAGCACGCCAGCCACGCGCAAGCACCAGCCACGCGCAAGCATTCGGCGCATGCGGCCATTCGCGGAGTCCCCGCCTCGGTGACGCGCCGTCACCCTTGCTTGCGCGCCCGCTCCGCCTCGAACTGCGCGGCCGCCTCGAGCGCGTGGCCCGCATACATCACCGACGGGCCCGCACCCATGTAGATCGCGAGGCCGAGCGTCTCCAAAACCTCGTCGCGCGAGGCGCCCTGATCGACCGCCGCCTTGGCGTGGAAGGCGATGCAGTCGTCGCACCGGATGGCAACCGAGATCGCAAGCGCGATCAGCTCCTTCGTCTTGGTGTCGAGCGCCTTGGGAGCAAGCGCGGCCTGCGCGACCGCAGAAAACGCCTTCACGACCTCCGGGACGCCGCTGCGCACATTCTTGAGCTGCGCGCTCAACTCCTTGGTGGTCTCCGGCCAATTGGGGGGCATGGCGTCGTCCTTTCCTGTTTGCCGGGGTTGATCTATGACGCGTCGACCAGAAACCCAAATCAGACATGCCCGACCGCGATCCGCCGCAAAGACAGCCCCGCCGTTCGCCGCCCCGGTGGCGAACGCGTTCTGCAAAGTTTTCCGACGCGCCGCGCGCGGAAGGCGAGAAGCGGCCGGGCCGGCGTTTCGCGCGGCCTTGGTCGGGGGAAGACGAAGGCCCGGCGATTCTCTACGGCTGGCACACGGTGAAAGCGGCGCTGGAGAACCCGGCGCGTAAATTTCATCGGCTGCTGGCGACGGAGAATGCGGCACGCCGCCTCGCCGAAGCCGGGGTGACCTTCCCGCGTCCGCCCGAGACCGTGCGTCCCGACGTCATCGAAGCGCTGGTCGGGCCGGAGGCGGTGCATCAGGGCCTCTACGCCCAAGCGGACCCCCTGCCCTCCCCGCACATCGACGACCTCGACCCGCACGGGATCGTGCTCGTGTTCGACCAGATCACCGACCCGCACAATGTCGGCGCGATCCTGCGCAGCGCCGCAGCTTTTGGAGTCACCGCGGTGGTGACCACCGCGCGCCACAGCCCGGAGGCGACCGGCGTGCTGGCGAAGGCCGCTTCCGGCGCGCTCGAATATGTGCCGATCGCAACCGTGGGCAATCTCGCCCGAGCGCTCGCCGCCTTGAAAGACCGCGGCTTCCTGACCATCGGGCTGGACAGCGCGGGCGAGGCGGACCTCGCGCAAGTCGAACTCGCCGCTCCGCTCGCGCTCGTGCTGGGCGCGGAGGGCAAAGGCCTGCGGCATTTGACGCGCACGACCTGCGACCGCGTCGCGCGGCTCGATCTGCCCGGCCGCATCAAGAGCCTCAATGTGTCGAACGCGACCGCGCTCGCGCTCTACATCGCGACCGGCAGGCTCGCCGCGGCGCAGTGAGCGCGGACAGTCGGCGTCCGGACCGACCTCGACCGCGGCCGTTCTCGTCGCCGGGCGGCAACAACCTGCGGCGAGCGTGAACGATCCGCGCGCGTGTAGCCCGACGGCGGCGCCGCCCGCTGCATCACTCGAACTTTTAGGCTAAGACGAGTTGCCCAGAGACTTTCGGTCACACCGGTCTCTAACGTTTCTCGGCCGCCGCGGGCGGCCCGCGCCCAGGGCCGATCCGGGATGCCAACAGAAATCGCGCCTGCCAATGACGGATGCTCGACCACGCAAGGGACGCTTCTGGACGATGATGGCTCGACCGTCGATGCGCGGCGCCGGGATGACGAAGCAGGAGAAGTTCGTCATCTTCGCCTCCTCGCTCGGGACCATCTTCGAGTGGTACGACTTCTATCTCTACGCAACGCTCGCGCCGTTCTTTGCTGCGCTGTTCTTCCCGCCCGGCAACGACACCGCCGCCCTGCTCTCCGCCTTTGCGACCTATGCCGCCGGATTTCTCATCCGACCGGCCGGAGCGCTCGTATTCGGCCGCATCGGCGACCTCGTCGGCCGCAAATACACGTTCCTGATCACGATCATGGTGATGGGCGGCGCAACCTTTCTGGTGGGTCTGTTGCCCACCTTCAGCGCGATCGGCTGGATCGCACCGTTCCTCCTGGTCGCGCTTCGCCTGGTGCAGGGGCTTGCGCTCGGCGGCGAGTATGGCGGTGCGGCGACCTATGTCGCCGAGCATGCCCGCCCGGCCCACCGCGGTTTCTCGACGAGCTTCGTGCAGACCACGGCGACGCTCGGCTTCTTCCTCGCGCTCCTCATCATCAGTTTCTGCCGCCTCTACATGGACGAGGCCTCGTTCGCCCAGTGGGGCTGGCGCATCCCATTTCTGGTCTCGGTCATCCTGCTCGTCTTCTCGGTCTATATCCGGCTGCGCCTCAACGAGACGCCCATCTTTCAGAAGATGAAGGAGGAAGGCAAAGGCTCGAAGGCACCGCTCACCGAGAGTTTCTTCCGCTATCCCAACAACAAATACGTGCTGCTCGCGCTGCTCGGAGCCACCGCCGGACAGGGCGTCATCTGGTACACGGGACAGTTCTACGCGCTGTTCTTCCTGCAGATCACGCTGCGGCTCGACTTCATCCTCGCTTACGCCCTCGTCGCAGTCTCGCTCGTGGTCGGCACTCCGCTGTTCATCTTTTTCGGTTGGCTGTCCGACCGCATCGGCCGGCTGAAGATCATTCTGGCCGGCTGCCTGATTGCGGCGGCGACCTACTTTCCGCTGTTCAAGGCGCTGACGGAATATGTCAACCCGGATCTCGTCGCCTTCCAGGCGCAGAACGCGATCACCGTCTCGGCCGACGCTTCGACCTGCGAGTTCCACATTTTCGTGGGGCCGTGGTCGAACTTCTCCGAGTGCGACCGGGCGCAGGATTTCGTCACCCGGCTGGGCGTGTCCTTCAAGAAGGAGAATACGCCCGGCAAGCCGGCGGCGCTCAGCATCGGCTCCACCCGGATCGAGGGATGGGACGCAGCCAAATGGCAGGAAGCCTTCGACGTGGCCGGCTATCCGGCGCGGGCAGATCCCGCCAAAGTGAATTGGCTGATGGCCGAGCTGATCCTCATCATCATGCTCGTCTACGTCACCATGGTGTACGGGCCGATCGCGGCCTTCCTGGTCGAACTGTTTCCGACCAAGATCCGCTACACGTCGATGTCGCTGCCCTACCACATCGGCAATGGCTGGTTCGGCGGGATGCTCCCCCTGCTGACGACGGCGATCGTGGCGGCGACCGGCAATATCTATGACGGGCTGTGGTATCCTGTCGGTGTCGCCGTCATAACCGTCGTGGTGGGCGGACTTTTCCTGCGCGAAACGAAAGACATCGACATCACGACCGGGTCGGGGGTGGAGATTTCGCACCGGGTGTGAGTGCGTCCCGCGTCCTCCCCGCGCGACGGGAAGGATGCAACGGATCAGCGCCAGCGGAAGATCGCGCCGTGCAGGACCCATATCGCGAGCGCGGTGAACACGCCCGCGAACAGAATATCTGACAGGAAATGTCCGCCCATGGCGACCCGCATCAGGCCGACGACCAGCCCATAGACGATCGCCGCAGCGACGGCGGGGACCCGATATCGCTGCGGCAATATGATCGCAATCGCGAGCAGCGAAAATGCGCTCGCCGCTTCGCCGGAGACGAAGGAGCAATTGCTGTCGCAGCCCCCGAAAGGACTGAACCACGGAACGAACTCGAGGCTGCCGCCGAATGCGCTCACCTCGATCGGCCGCGGCCGTCCCCAGTGCGACTTCAACACGGCATTGGCGATCAGTCCCGGCGCGGCGATCAGCGTTGCGAGCAGTAAAGCCGTGACCCGCGCCGACATGAAAGTGAAGCTTCGCCCGCCCGCAACCGCGAACACGAAGGCGATGATCGCGGCGGCAATGATCGCGCGGGTGGTGAACGCATTGAAATCGCGGATCGCCATCAGGACCGGGTCGCGCGTCCAGGGCCAGTTGCGCTGGGCCTCGTCGTAGAACAGGCCCGAGACGGCGAGATCAAGCGCGGGCCATAGCCCGAACACGAGGCCGACCGCGAGGCCGACAAGCGCGATGGCGTAAAGGGCGGCCTCCGCCTCGTTTTCCGGTCGGCGAACAAACTGCATCCTATTAGGCCGCTCCGCGGCCTCGATCGCAACCTGCGGCCGGCCGCAAGCGGGCGCGCGCGCAGACCTCATCGCGATGGATAATCATTGCAAGCGCCGGAGCTCGGCTTAGCCCCCATCGAGTGGAAGGCTTATCTGGCAGGAAAGCCCGGTCACCGCAAACTCGACACGGACGTCGCCACCCAGCCCCTTCACGCTCTGCTCGATCAATTTCGTGCCAAACCCGACCGAGCCGGGCGTGGCGACGGCAGGCCCTTCGCGCTCGATCCAGTCGAGTTCCAGCGTGCGGTCCCGCGCAACCGACCAGTCGAGGAAGACCCGGCCGTTCGCCCCGCACAGCGCCCCGTATTTGCGCGCGTTCGTTCCAAGCTCGTGCAGCACGAGCGCGAGATAGACCGCGGATTGCGGCGGAAGAAACACGCGCGGGCCGGAGACCACGATGCGCTCGGTATCGCGGATGGCAAGCTGGTCCCGCACGATGTCGGCGAGGTCGGCGCCCTCCCAGCTCGATTGGGTCAGCAGCGAATGCGCCCGCCCCAGGGACTGCAAGCGCCCGCTGAACGCCTCCACGAATTCGCCCGGGCTGTTGGTCGCGCGCAGGGTTTGTCCGGCGATCGCCTGGATCGTCGCGAGCGTGTTCTTGACCCGGTGATTGAGCTCGTCCAGCAAGAGCTTTTGCGTCGCCTCCCACTGCTTGCGTTCGGTGATGTCCTCGCACGTGCCGATCGCGAGGGTCGCCGAACTTCCCTCGAATACGACATGCGCATAGACGCGCAGCCAGCGTTCCCCGCCGACGGAATTGCGTATGCGATGTTCGAGAATGTGGTTCACCGTAGCGCGGTTCGTTCGTGCGGCAGCGACGAAATCCACCATACGGTCGCGGTCATCGGGATGGATGCGGGCGATGATCGCGGCGCTCGTCGCCTTGGCTCCGAGCGCGAAATGCCGCTGCGCCCGCGCGTCGAGCTGCAGCACGTCGGTGGTCAGGTCGTGGCTCCAGACGCCGAGATCGGCGGCCTCGAGCGCAAGCTGCAGGCGCCCCTCGCTCAGCGCGAGCTGCGTCGTAAGCCGCGTGCGCTCCGCCACCTCTTGTTCCAGCCGCTTGCGGGTCTGTTGATCGGTGAGGTCGGTGAATGTCCCGATCACCGTGTCGGAGTCCTGTGCGCCGGACAGCGACAGATAGGTGGGCAGGAGCTCGCCGTCCGGCCGGACGAGGTTCAGCTCCATGCGCCCGGCCTGCAACCTGCAGCGACGAAGCCGCAGCTCGCATTCGATCCGCGACATCGGGTCGACGAGCGACAGCAAACCCGTTCCGACCAAGGCTTCGAGCGGCCGGCCGGTCATTTCCGCGAGGAAGGCATTGGCGAAGAGGATGACGCCCGCGGGGTCGAGCAGGGCGGCGCCTTGGTGCATCTCCTCGACCAGCCGACGATAGGGCCGATCGGCGGTCTCGAAGGTCAGGATCTTCTCGCGGCCGCCCTCGACGACCACGAAGGCGTCCACCTCGCCGTCGCGGATAGCGCGCAATGTCTGCTCCGCTTCTTCGAGGCGTCGCTCGAGATCGACAATGCGCCGACGCAAGCCCTCCGGCGTGTCGGCTGCGCCAGCGACCGTTGCGCGTGACTTCTCACCATCGGACACGCGGGATATTGCCTGTTGCGTCGTTCAGGCGTTCTACTATGCAGCAACGTCCAGCGCGCGCAACACGGAATCGGAGTCCGAGAGGTTGCCGATCAGTCGCCGGAGGGGCGCCGGCGCTTCCTTGACCAGGGTCGGCGTGGCGATGATTCTATTGCGCGCGGCGACCCCCGGGTGCTGATAGAGGTCGATCACTTTGAGATCGTAGCGGCCGGCGAGAAGCTCCTCGCACACAGCCCGCGTCCGCGCGATCGCTTCGACCGATTTCTGCGTCGCGCCGAGAACGTAAAGGCGCAGCGTGTATTTTTCCGCTTTCCTGGCGTCCCGATACCCTTCGAACGCCGCGGTCGTTTCGTCCGGTCCGCCTAAAATCACGACCGTTCTCCTGTTTGCATCGTTTAAGCAGGTGTTGCAGGCGGACGGTTCAAATGCGGACTAACACTAATTGAATAGACTAATTCTGCTTTGATCTGACCCCGTCGGCTCGAAAAAACAGAGGACCTTGGCTAAGTTACAGACCTACCGATGTTTTTTTTCGTTTGATAGATCTCCCACAATCTTCCGAATCGGCTGGGGCAGTTTTGCGCACGAGCGTCGGGATGGCGATGATCTCATCCCCTTTGGCTAGCTGCGGCTCCAGAAAGTCGACCAGTTCGATCGAATAACGACCCGGCATGTGCTGCCCGCAAAGCCTTATTAAGGTTCGTAAACGCCTTGACGGACTTCGACCGGACGCTCGCGACATAGAGACGAAGCTCCCACCGCTCCGACTGATCGGCGGCCGCCGAGGGCGGACCCGATTCATCGGCCTTCATCACGATCCCCTGGCTTCTTCCCGTTTTCCGCCGTCCCTTGGCTTGGCCCCTCCGCAGCGGTCTGGTCGGCCCAGCGGAGGCGCGCGATCTGCTCACGCGCCGCCGCCGACTGCATCCCGCGCAGGTCCCGCTCGGCTTGGAACCGCTCGATCTCGTCCTCGCTCTCTGCGAGTTCGCCCGTCAAGGCAGCGATCTGGCTCCGCCAGCCGGCGCTTGCGCTCCAATTCGCGCCGCCGGAGGAGAGCACCGTCGTGCCGCGGTAGTATCCGCCGCGCAGCATGGCATCGAGCCGCTCGAAAGCAAGTCGGCCGCCCCGCGCTAAACGGCCGGGGACGCCGCCTCCTGCCGCATGCTGCAAGCCGGACACACACGCGAATGTGTAACAACGCCCTGTGTGACCTTGCAAACCGGCGTTGTAGGCTTCCCAGACTCGTGTGAGCGACGGGGAAGCATTCTGCGGCTTGCACGTGGTTAGGTCGATTGCTCTGCGCGCTTATTGGTCAGCCCGGCGTTCGTTCTGAAGAACTGTCTCGTGCCGTCAGGCTGACCCCATCTGCACACAAACCGCGAAGGAGTACCCCGATGTGCGATCCAGCCGAGAGGCTCGACGCCTCCCGCACCGGGTTATGCTCGGCCAGAAGCGGCCGAACTCTGCGCAATTTGGCGGCCTGTATTTCTTGCGCAGCGGTCCTTCTTGCGGTTTCGCCGACGCATGCCGAGGATCTGTCGCCCAGGACAAAAATGATCGTCGGAACGACCGCTGCCGATTCTGCCGCGGTTGCGACCAAGAACGTGCTCGCCCTCAACAGCGCGATGTTCGACCTCTATTCCGCTTCCGCTCAGATCTTCAAAGCCAATATCCTCGCGCGTCACCCGGTTATTCTCGCCCTCTTCTCGGGGGCCGGCGGACGATTCATCCTCTATCGCCCCGGCGAGGCGCCGCTCGATGCGCCGCCCGTGCCGGTCGCCTATCAGCTTCTGAAGTCGGTCGGCCATAGCACCATGGCGGTCTCCGTCTTGGTGATGCCCTATCTCGACAGCCCGGGCGACAAGTCCTGGCTCGGCTCGCTCCTCGCCTATCGCAGCCGTATGCAGTCCGCCTTGGACGGCATCGACAAGACCGACATGCCGGCGGAGTGGCGGGCGAACAGCCGCGCCATCCTGCAGAACAACATCGCCTTCATGGATGAGTGCGCCGCTCAAGGCGCCGTTTCCTTCGATGCCCTGCAGGCCTTCGCCGAGAAACAGAGCCCGCTGCTGAAGCACAATGTCGCCTGGGCGGCGCAGACGCAGGTGGCGCACTGGATGGGCGTCGTTGAGGGCTGGAAGAAAATGCTCGGCAGCCAGTGGGACCAGACCTATGCCGCGAGCAACACCATCTACGTCACCCGGCAGAACAACGTGCTGTTCAGCGTGCTCGCCCAGTTTTTCGGACCGGAGGCGATCAATGACCGGCTCTTGCTGGTCGAGACGACCTCTTTCACCACGACCGCCGACGAACTCTTGGACCTGGTCACCCGCATTGTCGCCGATCGCTCGGTGGGCGCGGTGTTCTTCGGCAACTACCGACTCATGGATTTCGAGCTGATGGGGGGCGATGCGCGCACGGCGATCCTGGCCGAGGACGCAAAGCGCGGAATAACCCCGATCCTGCCCCCGGCCGTGCCCTTCGGCTCGCCGCAATGGCCGACGCTGATCACGCCCGGCCCCGGCACCACCTCACTCAGCGATCTCCCTTGAGCGTCGACGCATGAATCTCGACACCATCAGGGAAGTAAAGCGCCCCGCTGCGCCCGACGAAATCGGGCAATGGCGCGACGGCTGTGCATGGCTCGCCGGCGGCACCTGGCTCTTCTCCGAGCCGCAGCCGGCTCTCGACACGCTCATCGATCTCGAAAGCTTCGCGTGGCCGGCCCTTCAGGCGTCTTCGGCCGGGCTCGACATCGCCGCCACCTGTCGCATCGCCGAGCTCTATCACTTCACGCCGCCTGCGGAGTGGATCGCGGCGCCCTTGCTGCGCGAATGCTGCGAGTCTCTGCTCGCCTCGTTCAAGATCTGGAACATGGCGACGGTCGGCGGCAATATCTGCATGTCCCTGCCGGCGGGGCCCATGATCTCGCTCGCCGTGGCGCTCGAGGGAGAACTGACCCTCTGGCCACGCGAGGAAGCGCCACGGCAAGCGCCATGCCTCGATTTCGTGACCGGCAATCACGCGAACGTCCTGGGGCCGGGTGAGCTCTTGCGCAACATCCACTTGCCGGCCTCGGCGCTCGCCAAGCGCTTTGCCTTCCGCCGCGCTTCGCTCACCCATCTCGGACGCTCGGCTGCGCTGCTGATCGGCACGTGCGGACCAGGGTCCGAGGACGATCTCCGCATCACCATCACCGCCGCCACGCCGCGGCCAGTCCAGCTCCACTTCGCTCGTCCGCCCTCGCCAGACGAGTTGCGCCGCACGATCGACGCACGCATTCCCGCCGACGCCTATTTCGACGATGTGCATGGAAGCGCACCGTACAAGCGGCATCTGACCTATTACTTCGCCGAACAGATTCGCGCCGAGCTCACCTCATCGGCAGGCGCAAGATGAAATACGCCGTCAATGGAAAGCGCTTTTCCGCCGAGCCGCAGCCGGGTCAATGCCTGCGCACCTTCCTGCGTGAGCTCGGCTTCTTCGGCGTCAAGAAGGGCTGCGACGCCGGCGATTGCGGCGCCTGCACGGTTTGGCTCGACGGCAAACCGGTGCACTCCTGCCTCGTGCCGGCCTTTCGCGCCGCCGATCGCGAGGTGACGACCATCGAGGGGCTCGCGAACAGCGGCAAGCTGCATCCGTTGCAGCGGAGCTTTCTCGACGCCCAGGCCTTTCAATGCGGCTTCTGCGCCGCCGGCATGATCATGACCGTCGCCGCGCTCGACGAGGAGCAGAAGGCAGATTTGCCGCGCGCGCTCAAAGGCAATCTGTGTCGCTGCACCGGCTATCGGGCGATCCGGGACGCCATTCATGGCGTCGCGTCGGCCGAGCCGGATATTGCCGGCAAAGCCTGCGGCGCAAGCCTCGGAAACCCGTTCGGCGAGTCGATCGTCACGGGCCGCGCGCGCTACACGATGGACCTGGCGATGGAAGGCACCCTGCACCTCAAGGTCCTGCGCTCGCCGCATGCGCATGCGAAGATTTTGCGCATCGACCGCACGAAAGCCTTGGCCGTTCCCGGGGTCGTCGAGGTGTTCACCTGGGAGGACGTGCCGCGCCGGCTCTACTCCACGGCGACCCACGAGGACCATCTGGTCGACCCGGACGACACCTACATCCTCGATGACACCGTGCGTTTCGTCGGGCAGCGCGTCGCCGCCGTGGTCGCCGAAACCGAGAACGCCGCGATCGCGGGCTGCCGCGCGCTCGCCGTCGAATACGAGGTCCTGCCCGCCGTGTTCGATCCCCTCGCCGCGATGGCGCCCGAGGCGCCGATCCTGCACGAGAAGGGCGGCGAGGCCAAAGGCAACATTTATGTCGACATTCACGGCGAGGTCGGCAGCGCCGCGGT
This sequence comes from Rhodoplanes sp., assembly GCA_036281135.1. Taxonomy (GTDB): domain Bacteria; phylum Pseudomonadota; class Alphaproteobacteria; order Rhizobiales; family Xanthobacteraceae; genus Rhodoplanes. Next base: position 16,403 of record DASUPI010000350.1, read on the forward strand.
TGGCTTTCGCGAAGCCGACGCCGTGCACGAGCTCACCTATTCGACCTCCCGCGTCCAGCAGGTCCATCTCGAGACGCACGGGTCGCTCGCCTGGAAGGACGAAGCGGGGCGCGTCCATGTTCGCACGAGCTCGCAGGCGCCCTTCATCGCCAAGCAGAAGCTGGTGCATCTCTTCGGGCTGTTTCCGCGCAATGTGCATGTCTTCACCGAGCGCGTCGGCGGCGGATTCGGCGGCAAGCAGGAAATGCTGTCGGAGGATCTCTGCGTTCTCGCGACGCTCAAGACCGGGCGGCCCATCAAATGGGAGTTCACGCGCGAAGAACAGTTCATCGCCGCGACGACGCGGCATCAGATGACGACGCGCGTCAAGCTCGGGGCCAAGCGCGACGGCACGTTGACCGCGATCGAGGTCGATGTGGTTTCCAATACCGGCGCGTATGGCGGGCATGCGAGCGAAACGCTCGCCGCTGCGCTCGGCAGCCCGCTGTCGGCTTACCGCTGCGCCAACAAGAAAGCCAATGGATGCGCCGTCTACACCAATATCGTTCCGGCTGGCGGCTTTCGCGGTTACGGCTCCTCGCAGACCACCTTCGCGATCGAGTGCGCCATCGATGAGCTGGCGAGCCTCCTTGGGCTCGATCCGTTCGCGATCCGCCGCAAGAACATGATCCGGCCGGGCGACTGGATCGAATCCGTGTGGAAAGACCCAAGCGACGTCGATTTCGGCAGCTATGGCCTCGACCAGTGCCTCGATCTGGTCGAACAGGCTCTGGCCAAGGGCGGCGGATCGCCCAAACCGGACGGCGAGGAGTGGGCGGAAGGCACGGGCATCGCCCTTGCGGTGCTCGAATCCGGCCCGGCGACCGAGCACCGGTCGGGCGCCGAGATGGCGCTTCTTCCCGACGGGCGCTACCACCTCGCCGTCGGTTCGACCGAGATGGGCAACGGATCGGTGACCTCGCACCGCCAGATCGCCGCGGCCGTCCTCGGGTCGCGCGCCGATCAGATCGACATCATCAATGCCGACACCGATCTCGCGCCGTTCGACACCGGCACATTCGCCAGCACCGGAACCGTGGTCGCCGGCCAGGCGGTCGAACTCACTGCGCGGGCGCTCCGCGCCAACATCCTGGACTATGCCGGACGGCGCACCGCCACCGACCCGGAGAGCTGGCGCTTGGAGGGAGATTGTGTCGCGCGCGGCAATCAGCGCATCGCGCTGCACAACCTCTTCGCGGCCGGAACCAAAGACGGCCATCGCTTTCTGGCCAAGCGCAAGGCGTATCTGTCGCCGCGCTCGATCGCCTTCAATGCGCATGGCATCCGGCTCGCCGTGCACCGCATGACCGGCGAGATCCGCATCCTGCACAGCGTGCATGCCGCCGATATCGGCCGCTTGATCAATCCGATGCAATGCCGCGGGCAGATCGAAGGGGCAATCGCCATGGGCTTCGGCTGGGCGCTCACGGAACACATGGTTCACGACGCCAACGGAGCGGTGGTGAACCCGAACCTGCGCAACTATCGCATCCCGGCCTTCGCCGATGTTCCTAGCTCCGAGGTGTATTTCGCCGACACTTGCGACAAGATCGGCCCGTTCGGCGCCAAGTCGCAAGGCGAGTGCGCGATCAATCCGGTCGCGCCCGCCATCGCCAATGCGCTCGCCGACGCCACCGGCGTCCGGTTTCCGCATCTTCCCTTCACCGCGGATCGCATCTTCGACAAACTCGCGCGCGGGGCATGAGCGCCGATCCGACATCCTCCACCCGCGAGGCGCACGTCACCATCGTGACGCAGACGCGGGTCCGGCCCGAGGCGTCCGACGCCTTCGCCGCGTGGCAGGACGGCACGAGCAAAGCGATCGCCGCTTTCCCCGGCTTCCTCGAGCAGTCGGTGATCCCGCCGAACCCGCCGCAGCAGGTCGACTGGGTGATCCTTCAGCGCTTTGCGAGCCAACCGGCCGCGGTCGCCTGGCTCAATTCGGCCGAGCGCCTGACGCGCGTCCAGACCGTGCTCCCGATGCTCGTCGGCAACGATGATGTGCACCTCGTCAAGGACGAAGCGACAGGCGCCCTGCCCGCTCCCGTCTCGATCGTGATCTCGACGCATATCAAGCCGGGCCAGGAGGAAGCCTACCGCCGCTGGGAGAAGCGCATCGCGGGGGCGCAAAGCAAGGCGCCAGGATTCCAGGGCTACCGCTTCGAGCCGCCGATCCCCGGCATCCAGGAGGACTTCCTGTCGATCCTGCGCTTCGACAGCGAAAAAAACCTGCAGGCGTGGCTCGAATCGCCGGAACGCCAAGCGCTCCTTCAGGACGCCGACGACTTCATGGAGCGCTTCCACACGCGAACGGTTCGCACCGGATTCGATCAGTGGTTCCGCGCCGCTGCGGACGGCGCCGCGCCGCCCGCCGCCTGGAAGCAGAACATGATCGTCCTGCTCCTCCTCTATCCCGTGGTGTTCCTGTTCGCCGTCTTGGTGCAGACGCCGGTGCTGATGAACCTGGTGGGCCTGCCGTTCCCGGTCGCCTTGTTCATCGGCAATGCGGTGAGCGTCGTGCTGCTGGACTATTTGATCCCCTGGACCAGCGTGCGCTTTGCCTGGTGGCTGCGTCCCACCGCCTCGGCCTCCTTCCTGCGCGCGGTTGGGGGAGCCGTGCTGGTGGTCTTGCTGTACGGCGTATTCGTCCTCATTTTCACTCGGCTGTTTTAAGACAGTAGGCGCGGCCTGGGCGACGCTCGGGCGTGCGCAACCGTCTTGAACACTCGCCGACGCCAAATAATCGTGGAGTGGCGGCGACGGGACTGCTTCGCCGCCGCGTGCCCCACGCCATTGCGGGTGCGGGTCGTCGATTGATCTTTAATCTTGCGGCGAGAATGATAAGAGGCTCTCGACGGATCGTCCGCCCGGCCCTGCATTCGATCACGCGAGGCT
>DASUPI010000351.1:0-6138 GCA_036281135.1 Rhodoplanes sp.
TGGCAGACGGACTTCACTTATCTCAAGGTCATCGGCTGGGGCTGGTTCTACCTGTCGACCGTCCTCGACGACTTCTCCCGCTACATCATCGCCTGGAAGCTGTGCACCACCATGAAAGCCGAGGACGTCACCGCCACGCTCCAATTGGCGCTCGATGCTTCAGGGCTCGACAAAGCCAGGGTGCTGCATCGGCCGAGGCTGCTGTCAGACAACGGCTCCTCCTACATCTCGGACGACTTGGCGAAATGGATGACGCGCCACGCGATGGCCCACGTCCGCGGGGCTCCATACCACCCGATGACACAGGGCAAAATCGAGCGTTGGCACCAGACGCTGAAGAACCGCATCCTGTTGGAGAACTACTACCTGCCGCGTTGGCTTTGATGGTGAAGGCATCGCGTCCTCTGCTTTTCAACCAATGGCGATCTGCAACGCAATACGCCGACGCACATGCGCGCTCTGCTCCAGATTCGGCCTTCAAGGTGCATAACGGTTGAAGACAAAGTCGCGAGCTTCGACGGTCGCGTGGCAGGAAAAGCAGGTGTTGTGCACCGCCTCGCTGGCGGGTCTGCCGTCGTCAAATTGAGCGAATCCCCAGCCGCCGGTCGAGGCGTATTTTCTTGAGTCCTTGACCATGAACTGAACCCCGTTCTTGGGTGGCCCGGCCACGAAAGATTGGAGACGGCCAAAGGCTTTTTCGCTTTCCTCCAACGGGTCGTAACTCCAGGCGAGCCGGGCAATGATGGTGCCGTCCGGGTGGGGAAGCTTCCCTTCCCGGAAGGACTTGATCGCTACGTCGTTGCCCAGAATGGCGCGCAGATCGTTGAGGTTGCCTTCTTCGTGGGCCACGGAGATCAACCTCCACTCGCGATATCCGGGGGGGATTTTGACTCCGGAGATCGGTGCGGCCTCTCCGTCGGCCTGTCCAGATGCGGGGGCCATGTAGGCGACCACGCCGGCCAGCGCTACAACTGCAACCAGCACGAAAACAATCCGTCTCATACGGTGCCTCCTCAAATATGCGTAATTGAACCCATGCGTAATCTGGCAATCACGGATCAGGGTTCAGAACAGGCGTCATCACAAGCAATCCCGAATCAGGGCTGCCGGAGCGACCGGAACGCCACGCGGATCTCCTCAGAGAAGAGCTGCGGTTCTTCCCATGCCGCGAAGTGACCGCCCTTGTCGACCTCGTGGAAGTAGATCAGGTTGCGATAGGCGCGCCGGGCCCATGTCTCCGGGGCTCGATAGCTCTCTCCCGGAAATACCGTGATGGCCACCGGGAGGGAGATCTCGGCGGTTTTCTGCGCGGCCGCACTGGTAACGCCTCGTCCGCTGTTCTCCCAGTACAGCCGCGCTGCCGAAGTTCCGCTGTTCGTCAGCCAGTACAGCGTGATGTCGTCCAGCACCTCGTCTTTCGTCGGCGACTTTTCGGGATCGCCGCCGTACGTCCACTGCGCGAAGCCTGGATGCACGAGGATCCACGCCGCGAGGCCGGCCGGGGAGTCCGTCAGGCCGTACCCGACGGCCTGCGGCCGCGCGGTCATCATCACGAAGTAGGCCCTGTTGCCTTTCTTGCCGGCCGTGTCGAGCGAGTCGAACGCCGCGCGTTCCTTCTCGGAGAGTTCGGCCGGCGCCGGCCCGCCCTCGTTGAGCACCGCGGCCACCTCGGGCGGTACCGTCGCTGGCAAGTTGACGTGGATGCCAAGCAGGCCCGCCGGCGCCTGGCGCGCCATCGCGCTGGAGATGGGGGCGCCCCAGTCGCCGCCCTGGGCGACGTAGCGGGTGTACCCAAGGCGCTTCATCAGCTCCGCCCAGGCTCGCGCAATGTGGTCGGGGTCCCAACCGGTGCCCGTTGGCTTGCCGGAGAAGCCGAAGCCGGGAATCGACGGGATGACCAGGTCGAAGGCGTCCTCCGGGCGCCCCCCATAGGCCGTCGGGTCGGTGAGTGGACCGATCGTCTTGAGCAGCTCGACGATCGACCCGGGCCAGCCGTGCGTCATGATCATTGGCAGGGCGTTCGGATGACGATAGCGGACGTGGATGAAGTGGATGTCGAGGCCGTCGATCTCGGTCATGAACTGCGGCAGGGCATTGAGCTTTGTCTCCACCTTCCGCCAATCGTAGCCGGTGGCCCAGTACCGAACGAGCTGCTGAAGCTTCTCGAGCTGCACGCCCTGGGATTGATCGGAAACAGTCTCCCGATCCGGCCACCGCGTCGCCAGCACGCGCCGGCGGAGGTCGACGAGTTGCTCTTCCGGTATGTCGACGCGGAAGGGGCGAATGGCATCGCCTACGGCCGCGGCGGCCATCTGTGACGGGAGCAGGCTCGCGGCACTTGCGACAGCGATCCCCATCGTGGCGGTGCCCAAGAGCCGGCGGCGATCCTGGTCGATTGCTTCGGTGGCCTTACTGGTATTCATGGGGCTCTCCTCGGTTCAATTGGCTGTTCTCGGCAGCACTTGCGTGCTGTTTGACTCCTACGGCGGCGGCGCGGGAAACGCCCGTTATTGTTAGCCGTTGCGCGGCGGATCAGCCGAACGTGAACGCGAAAACCTCCACTCCCGAACGAAAAAAACTCGATTTCGAACTGGCGATCGGCGATGGGGTTCGGTTGCCGGATTAGCTGGTAGAGACGCTGTTCGGTCACTGTGCCGTTGCCTAGTTCAATTTCGCTCCGGCGGGCAATCTGTCCTAGGAGGTGCGCAACGGTCCTTGGCGATTTGCCTCGCGGCTGCATGGGAATAAGATTAACGGGCGAGTTTCGTTCGCTAGGTCCGGCGGCGCGCCGCGCGAGCTGCGGCAAATGCGCGGGCTGCCGGCGCAAGGAAGGGACGATATGGCGAGATCATATGCGGTGGGCGGATTGATTGCCCTCGTCGCGCTCGGAGCGGTCGAAGCGCGAGCGCAAACCGATCTCAATGCCGGGATGACGCCGGCGCAGTTGTTCGCGGCCAACTGCGCGGCATGCCACCGATCTCCGCAGGGGTTGGCGCGCGGGCGCGATCCTTACACCATCGCGAACATCCTGCGCGACCATTACACATCGCGGCCGGCCATCGCCACGGCGATCGCGGGCTATCTCGTGAGCGTGCGCGGGCCGGCGCGCCCGGCGGCCGGTCCGGCGACCCCGGGAGGCGAGCAAACCGGCGCGGCCGCTTCGGCTGCGCGAACGCGCCCTCTCGAGCGCCTGACCAACCCGACGGTCGAGCGGCTCAAATCCTTTGCCGCCGACGCCGACGCCGCAAAGCCGTCCACGCCGGACGCGCCGGCACGGGGAGTGGAGCGCCTGCTCTCCTATTCGGCGTCCGGCGTCGCCGCGAATTCGTTGCGCGAGGCGGCCGCCGCCGCGGCCCCGCACGCTGCGCGGCCAGGCGTGCCCGAGCCGGGGATTCGCCCCGCGCGAGCGACCACGACGCGGCCCGACGACGCCGCAGCGAAAACGGATTCAAGCATCTCGGCAGGTGCGGTCGCTGCGCCCGCGCCTGCGGTACCAAGCCCCGTGTTTCCGCTGCGCGGGCCGCCGCCGAGCAGCGCAATGCCCACGATGCAGTCGAACGAGGACATGCGCTGAGGGGAGGGGACTGTGTGTGCCGCTTCGGCCGCGAGCAGGAGCGGAAAAGGCAAGCGGGGCCGCCCGATCGATGCGCGAAAGTCGGCGTGAATGAACAGTAAAGAAACGAAGCGCTAATCGACCCTTAGTCTTTGATTTACCTCGGGAGATAAACCTGTTCTTTATTGTGTTGTTTAAATCGATCTTAGAGCGTTTGGCCTAAAAGTCATAGGGAAGGCGGGGGAACAGGGCCTCGCCAAAATAAACCAAAAGTAAAGGGCGTCATCATGAAGGCAGTCGTCAAGCCGGTGGAGCCGGCCGAGCGGGAAATGCGCTTGCAGCACATTCGCCCGCTCTATCTGGAATCCCTGACGCTGGTCGAACGGCTGCACCGCCGGTTGCTCGACGTCGTCAAGGACGAATTCGACCGCCGCGGACGCGCCGACATCAACGCGGTGCAGGCGCTGCTCATCTACAATATCGGCGACCGGGAGCTGACCGCGGGCGAGCTGCGCACGCGCGGTTATTATCTCGGCTCGAACGTGTCCTACAATCTCAAGAAGCTGGTCGAGATGGGCTTCCTCGACCATCAGCGTTCGCGCGTCGATCGCCGTTCGGTTCGCATCAAGCTGACCGACAAAGGACGCGCGGTGCGCGACATCGTCGAAGCGCTCTATCAGAAGCACTTCCACACGATCGAGCAGGTCGGCGGCATCAATGCCGACGAGTTCGCGGCGCTCAACAAGGCGCTGCAGCGGCTCGAGCGTTTCTGGACCGACCAGATCCTTTACCGGCTCTGACCTCTCGCAGCGGACCAGCGGAGCGGTCCAAAGCGCGGCCCGAGACGATCGGGCCGCGCTTTGCGTCGGCGCCCCGATGCAGGTCCGGCTGCGCTTTCTGACATAAAATCGCCCATCGACGACCGTAATCGATCGCCGCGACGGCGCGGCATCGGCATCGACGATCGGTGCAGCGGCGGTGCGGCATGATCGACGCATCTCGGCGCGGTCGCGGCCGGCCGGCGCGTCCACGGAAGGGCGCGGCGCGCGTAGCGTAAGGGCAGGGGTTTCGATGAAGCGACGGGCGAAGCGGCGTCACGGCGAGGCAAGCCGGCGGTCTTTCATGCGGGGCATGGTCGCCACGGGCGTCGGTCTTGCGTTTTCGCACGCTGCGGCGGCCGAGGACGCCGTGCTCGACTCGCTCATGGAGCAGACGCGCACCCGCGATTTCGGACAGGGCTTCGATTCCGCTTCGCGCAACATCCTGATGCCGAATGCGTCGCTGCCGACTCTCGACCCATCGACCGCGCAGACGACGGAAGCGGCGATCGCGCGCTACGAGGAGATCGTCGCCCGCGGCGGCTGGCCGGCGGTTCCGACATCGCAGCGGCTGCGGCTCGGCAATCGGCATCCGAACGTGTCGATCCTGCGCGAGCGCCTCGCCGCCTCGCGCGATATCGAGCCGAGCGGCGGCGTCAACGATATTTTTGACTCGTATGTCGAGGCGGCGGTGCGGCGGTTCCAAGCGCGTCACGGACTGACGGTCGACGGCGTCGCCCGCGAGCAGACCCTCAAGGCGATGAACGTCCCGGCCGAGACGCGGCTGTCGCAGCTCAGGACCAATGTCGTGCGCCTGCGCAGCATGAGCGGCAATCTCGGGCCGCGCTTCGTCGTGTGCAATATTCCGGCCGCCCAGCTCGAAGCGATCGAGGGCAATGTGGTGGTCTCGCGTCACGTCGCGGTCGTCGGCAAGCCGGACCGGGCCTCCCCAGACATCCAGAGCAAGATCGTCGAAATCAATTTCAATCCCTACTGGACCGTGCCGGTCTCGATCGTCCGCAAGGACCTCATTCCGAAGATGCAGTCGGAGCCCGATTATCTCACCAAGAACCTCATCCGCATTTACGACGGACGCGGGACCGAACTGCAGCCGCAGCAGATCAACTGGTTTTCCGACGAGGCGGTGAACTACCGCTTCAAGCAGGATCCGGGCGAACTCAACTCGCTCGGCTCGATCCGCATCAATTTCCCCAGCAAGGACGGCGTGTACATGCACGACACGCCGTCGAAGAACCTGTTCGGCGAGGACTTCCGCTTCCATTCCTCCGGCTGCGTGCGCGTGCAGAACGTGCGCGAACTGGTCAACTGGCTGCTCGCCGATACGCCGGGCTGGTCGCGCGCCGAAATCGATCAGGTGATCAAGTCGGGCGAACGCAAGGATGCGCGCCTCGCCAACCCGGTCCCGCTCTACTGGGTCTATGTCACCGCCTGGGCGACGCCCGACGGGGTGGTGCAGTTCCGCGATGACATTTACGGGCGCGACGGGCTGACGGGCAGCGCCAACGTCAATCGCGGGTGATTCGCCCCGGGGAACCGGCATCTGCGGCAATTGGCGGAAGGGCGGTCGCTCCGGCGCCGCTCGAAAAGTTGACACGGCAACAACATATTGCGCAACTGTGGGGACCTGCTCCCCACGATTGGCGTTCTTCCGGCAATGTGCTAATCGCGGCCGAGGATCAGGAGACCGTTCATGCCTCAGAGAGAGACCTCCGTGCGCGCCGGCGTCGAGACCGCGTTTTTCGGCGC
>DASUPI010000352.1:0-3368 GCA_036281135.1 Rhodoplanes sp.
GGCGAGTTCGGCGGTGGGCGTCATGAACAGATCCGCGCACACCATGAAATCGAGCTGCATCAGCGATTCATAGACGAGGGAGCTGTTGGCGTAGGTGGTCAGCGTGTTGTTGCCGAACACGAGGAACGCCTTCACCGGATACGGCTTGCCCTCGCGCATCGCCTGCAGGAGCGTCGGAATATGCGCGGCCGGCAGGTCGGCGCCTTCGCCGCCCAACAGCTTGAAGCGGTCGGCGCCGAGGCGCTTGGCGCTCGCCTCGGGGGTCAGATGCTCGATCAGGCTCGGGAAGCGGCCGATGCCGTGCATGCCGAACACCCAGCCGCCCGGCACGTCGACATTGCCGGTGAGCACCGGCAGGAGCGAGATCGCGCGCACGGTCTGGATGCAGTTCGGCGTGTGCTCGATGGCGCAGCCCCATTCCATCATCGCCGGCTTCGTGCGCGCGAACAACCGCGCCGCCGCCCTGATCGCGTCGGCTGAGACCCAGGTGATCGGCTCCGCCCATTCCGGCGTGAAGCCGCGCACATGCTTGGCGAGCGCGTCGAAGCCGTGCGTCCAGCGCGTGACGAAGGGCGCGTCATACAGTTGCTCGCCGATGATGACGTTGAGCATGGCGAGGGCGAGCGCGTCGTCGGTTCCCGGGCGAAGCTGCAGCCAAACCTCGGCGCGGCGGGCGAGTTCGGTCGCGCGCGGATCGACGACGATGATTTTCGGATTGTGATCGAGCGCCTCGCGCACATTGAAGCGGGTTTCGCCGTCCGGGCCGGAATTGAGCGGGTTGTGACCCCAGAACAGCATGCAGGCGGGCGGCGCGCCGCCGGTGAAATCGGACACCGGAAAGTCGCCGAACGTGAGAATGCAGGTGTTGACGCGCGGATGGAAACACTGGGCAAAGCCCGGCTCGCACCAGTTCGGGGTGCCGAGCGCATGACCGAACCGCGAGACCCAGCGGATTTGGTGGCGGCCCGTTCCCGTGCCGAGCGCGATCGCCTCCGGACCGAACTCGTTGCGGATTTGATCGAGGCGTTCGGCGATGCGGTCGAGCGCTTCGTCCCAGCTGATCCGCCGCCATCGTCCCGAGCCGCGCGGGCCCTCCCGCCGCAACGGGTGCTTCAGGCGGTCCGGATGATAGACGAGATCGACCGTGACCGTGCCGATGGGGCAGAGGCGGCCGTGGTTAAGCGGGGAGTCGCGATCGCCCTCGACTTTGACGAGGCGGCCGTCCTCGACATGCAGCAGCACGCCGCAGCCGCCGTGACAGCTGCGGCAAACGCTCTTCAGCACGGTCGTCGAAGGTTGCCGCGTGTCAGGTTCGATATCGGCCGCAAGTGTACTCATGCAGGGCACCACCGAAGACGGACTTGTTGTGATAGGCTGAATACCTCTGGTTACGATTTGGCCGCGGGCTCCACCCGCGCGCTTGTTCGCCCCTGCGCCGCCCGCGAGCGAAGCGACACGACCGCGATCGTACCGGCGAAGGCCAGCAGGGCTGCGATCGTGAGCGGTCCGCCGGCGGCGCGCGGCCCGACGAGTTCGAAGAAATCGGCAATGATGCGCAGCGCGACCGAGAGGTGCAGGAGCGCAAGCGCGGCGTAGACGGCTGGATGATAACGCACCGCGAGCCCGGTGACCGCCGGCAGGATGATCAGAGCGTGGCCGAACACCATCGAGAGCACGAAGCCGATGGCAATGCCGTGCACGGCCGCGTCATAGGCGAAGGCCGCCGAACCGGGCGGCGAAACGAGCAGATAAAGGCCGGTGACGCCGAGCCAGAAATAGCCGGCAAGCATGCAGGTCGCGGAAAACCGCGTCTGCCCGGATTGCCGCACCGTCCGCCGCGCGATGTCGTGCACGACGAGCCAGGCGGTGCAGGCGAGATAGCCGAGCGCCGTCAGCGGCGCGCTGTCGCCTGCCAGTTCGCCGCGCGCGGCGCCGGCGATGATCAAGGCGAGCGCGCCGACGAAGAACGCTTGCGCCCGGCGCGACGGGGCGAGCAGGCGGCTGAGCTCCAGCCGCTCGCCCGCGATGGTGAGCACGAGAAAGGCGAGCCACCAGCCGGTGACGTCGCCCATCGGCCGCCCGGCGAGCCAGGCCAGCGTTCCGATGCCCCACGCCGCGGCCGCGAGCGTGAGCACGGCGGTGAAGAGGGTCGGGAACCGCGCGAGGATGGTGGCGGTGGCAAAGGTCAGCACCGCGCTCGCCAGGATGAACAGCACGATCGCGAGCAGGGGAGCGTCAAAGAGGAGCGCGAGCGCGCCCGCAGCCGACAGCGCCGGCGCCGCATAGGCGAAGGCCCGGTTGAGCGCGACCGCCCGTTCGAGACTGATCAGGGTGCCGAAGAAGCCGCTGATCATCAGCGCGCCATGCAACGCGTCGAGTTGCGCGAGGCTCGGAAGCGCAAGCCCGATGCGCCCGAGGCCGGTCCAGAAGCCGGCCGCCAGCGACGCCACGCCGATCGCGAGCGGGAGATAGCGCAGTCGCCTGCTCGTCGCCCGCGCCGCCATCGTTCAGCCCGTCCGGCCGGCGCCGGGACCGTCAAGCGCGCGGCGCCCCTCGTCCGTCATCAGGTCGGGCGACCAGGGCGGATCCCAGATCAGGTGCACGCGGATTTTTTCGACGTCGGCGAAGTGCCTGCGCAGCGCCGCCTCGGCATGCATCACCAGCATCTCGCCGATCGGACAGGTCGGCGTGGTCATGGTCATTTCCACCATGATGCCTTCGCGCGTCCGCTCGGCGAGGTAGACGAGACCGAGATCGACAATGTTGATTCCGAGTTCGGGGTCGTGGACCTCCTTCAAGGCGCGCAGGATGTCGGGATCGTTCATCGGGTCGTTCCTGGTGGCCGCCTTTGGAGCGAGACGCTCGCCGATGGCTCGCATTTGAACGAACATCACATCGATCGAAGCGAAACCTGCTCCATTCCTTCTTGTTGCTTGCATTTACACGGGCGAGCCGTTCGTCGGCTTCGCCGAAAACTGCTCTAGGCCGTTCGATCGGCCATGTCTACGGCCGCTCGTATCCCGCCCGTGCGCATCAGCCGATTCCGGCGAACGGATTTTCACGACGCGAGAAAATGGCCGTCGCTGCGCGACTACAGTGCTTTCGGCTTGTTGCGGAAATCCTTCACCCGCACCGCTTTGCCTTCCGAGCGCGGGACCTCGCCCGGCGCCTTGACGGTCACGTCGCAGCTCACGCCGATCAAGGATTTGATGTGGTGGGCGACCTCGGCCGCCTTGCGGCTGCGGGCGCCGTCGTCGGTCGGGCCGCTCGGCAGTACTTCGACCTCCACCATCATTTCGTCGAGCGCGCCCTGGCGCGTGAGCACGAGCTGGTAATGCGGCGCGATCCCCGGGAATCCCACCAGCACG
>DASUPI010000353.1:0-2208 GCA_036281135.1 Rhodoplanes sp.
ACCCGCGGCCGCGCCGGACAGGAACGTCACGATGCCGAGCTTGTAAGGCGCCTGCTGAGCCGCCAGCGGACTGGCCGTGATCATGGCGGCGACGACCAACGCGAAGCCGAGGCGGCGCGGGCATTTCATTGAATTCCTCCCGAGTATTCGCTCGCTTGTTCGTGACGCATCGCGTGACGCGGCAAGACGCGAGGAAGTTGTGCGTTCGTTCATGGACCATCAACGCGCAGTATTTTGCGCCGACCCGACGGAAAACTAACGCAAACATCAATAGTGCATTGATACCCTCTGCGGTCAACAGGTCAGCAAGCCGAGGCGGGGGGTCCGGCGTGTAGCGCGGCGCTCTCACCAGTTGACCGAGACGTATTGCGTCTCCAAGAACTCCATCAGACCTTCGTGCGCGCCCTCGCGGCCGAGCCCGCTCTGCTTCATGCCGCCGAACGGCGCCGCCGGATCGGAGACGAGGCCGCGATTGAGGCCGACCATGCCGAAGTCGAGCCTCTCCGAAACGCGCAGGCCGCGGCTCAAGTCTTGGGTGTAGACATAGGCGACGAGTCCGTACTCGGTGTCGTTGGCCCGCTGCACCGCCTCGTCCTCGGTGGTGAAGGTCTGGATCGCCGCAACGGGACCGAAGATCTCCTCGCGCAGCATGGCCGCATTATCGGGCACGCCGGTGAGCACCGTCGCCGGATAGAAATAGCCCTTGCCCGAGGGCGGCGCCGCGCCGATCAGAACCTTCGCGCCCTTCGACGTGGCGTCTTCGACCAGTGACTTGACCTTGTCGCGCGTGTCGGCATTCACGAGGGGGCCGAGCGCGACGCCATCCTCGAGCCCGTTCCCCATGCGCAGCCCGCCCATGCGCACGGCGAGTTTCTCCGCAAACGCGTCGTGCACCTTTGCATGCACGTAGAAGCGGTTGGCGGCCGTGCAGGCTTCGCCCATATTGCGCATCTTGGCGATCATCGCGCCCTCGATCGCGGCGTCGATGTCGGCATCCTCGAACACGATGAAAGGCGCGTTGCCGCCGAGCTCCATCGCCGGCTTGATCACGTTGTCGGCCGCCGCGTGCAGCAGCTTGCGCCCGACCTCCGTCGAGCCGGTGAAGGACACGACCCGCACGCGCGGGTCTTGCAGCATCGCGCTTACCACCGGGCCCGAGCGGCGCGAGGGAATGACATTGACGACGCCCGCCGGCGCCCCCGCCTCCTCCAGGATCGGCATGAGCGCAAGCATGGTGAGCGGCGTCTCGGAGGCGGGCTTCAGCACGCAGGGACAGCCCGCGGCGAGGGCCGGACCGATCTTGCGGGTGGCCATCGCGGCCGGAAAATTCCACGGGGTGACCAGCACGGCGACGCCCGCCGGCTTGTGCTGCACGACGACGCGCGCGCCCGAGCTCGGCGCATTGTAGACTTGCCCGATATTGCGCACCGCCTCCTCGGCGAACCAGCGGAAGAACTCGGCGGCATAAGCGATCTCCCCGCGCGAATCGGGCAGGGCCTTCCCGTTCTCCAGCGTGATCAGGCGGGCCAGGCGCTCCGCCTGCGCCATGATCAGCTCATAAGCCTTGCGGAGGATTTCCGCGCGCTCGCGCGGCTTCTTCGTGGCCCAGCCGGGGAATGCGTCGGAGGCGGCGTCCACCGCCGCCTTGGCATCGTCGACGCTTGCGCTCGCGACCGAGGTGATGACGTTCTCGGTCGCGGGATCGATGACGTCGAAACGGGTTTGGTCCGAAGCCTTGCGCCACTCCCCGCCGATCCACAGGTCGGTCGGCACGCCGGCGAGAAGATTGTCGTACATGGTCGCCCTGCAGCTGTTTCGGTGAGAAAGCCCGGGCGCGATTTAATACCCGCACCCGGGGTTTGTCGATGTCTTCACGCCGGCTGTTGGGCGCCAACGAAATCCGAAACAGCAGGTTGAACACGGCGCGGATTTGCGGCTCGGAGGTGGTTAGATCGGGCGTCGTTGCGCATTAATCGCGGAGGCGCATCCAGTGGTGTTCAGTGAATGACGTTGCAAACCTCGCGGGCGATTGAGCGAGGCGGGAACTTGGAGCGGGGGATGGGAATCGAACTGGGGTGCGGCACGGATAATTGAGACACCCGGCTGAGGTAAATTGAACCTCAACCGGAGTGTTACACATGACGAGTGATGAAGGGCTCAAGCCCGAAGGGGCGCCGGAGCGCTCCGCCAAAGCTGGCGTAGGCGCCC
>DASUPI010000354.1:0-4971 GCA_036281135.1 Rhodoplanes sp.
GGCTTGGCCGCGCTCGACCGGTTGTTGGTCCACGAGTTCGCATCCATGGCGCTATTCCGGTAGAACTCGAACACATTGCCGCTGAAGCGGTTCGCGCCTGATTTGAGGACGTTGCTGATCACGGCGCCGGCGACGTTGCCGGTGTCGGCCGCATAGTTGGTCGTCTCGACGCTGATCTGCGCGAGCGCGTCAGGGCTCGGCTGATAGGCGACCAGGTTGCCGATCGACTCGTTCATGTCGACGCCATCGATCGTGTAGTTGTTGGTCTGCTCGCGGTTGCCGTTCACGTAGGGGCGGCCGTCGCCGAAGTTGCGGACGTTGGTGAACGATCCGGGATTGGGCGTGACCGCACCCGGCAGCAGCAACGACAGCTGGCCGGCGTTGCGGCCGTTCAGCGGCAGCGTCTGGAGCGTCGTCCCCGAGATGACCTCGCCAACGGTCGCGTTCTCGGTCTGCAGGACCTGCGTTTCGCTCGATACCTCGATGGTTTGTTCGAGCAAGCCGATCTCGAGCTTCAGGTCGAGGCGGACTGTCTGGTTGGCCTCGACCGCGATCGGCTTGGTGGCCGTGGTCTTGAAGCCGGCGCGCGCGGTCTTGACGGCGTATACCCCGATCGGCACCGACGCGATCGTGTAGCTGCCCGCCTCGTTCGTCACGCCGGTGAACTCGACGTTCGTGGACTGGTTCGTCGCCGTGACGGTCACGCCCGGCACGCTGGCGCCGCTTTGATCAGTGACGATGCCCGTCAGCGACGCGGCGCCGGTCTGGGCCGATGCCGGTCCTGGGATGAACAGTGTGGACGCAAAGAGAACCACCAGACGTGCCATTGCAAGGCGCGCGGTCTTCATGAGAGAGTCCTCATTGCGACGAGCTTCGTAACCATCGCGCAGGCCCACGGTCGAGTCAAGCCCGTTCGGGTACTGAGGATCGACCACGCGTTTGTCGCGGCTTGGACTACACTTGCCTGCACCGCCGCACGACGACGGCGCGCGAATGCTGCAAATTCGAGGACGGCATCTCGTCGCCGCTGGCATCCTGATCGCGATGCTTCTGGCGTGGAGCCCTCGGGCACACGCGCTCGACCCATCCCTGGACATCAGCCAGTACGCGCACACCTCCTGGAGGGTCCGCGACGGTGCGTTCGCCGGGTCCATCTACGCGATCACCCAGACGCGAGACGGCTATCTCTGGCTTGGCACCGAATTCGGTCTCGTGCGCTTTGACGGCGTCAGGTCAGTTCCGTGGCCGATACCCGCAGAGCATGCGCTCCCCGCAGGCCCGATTTCGAAGCTGCTGACAACGCGGGATGGAACGTTGTGGATCGGGGGCCAACCGGGTCTGGCCAGCCTGAAGGCCGGCAAGCTGACACCGTACCCGGAGCTGGCGGACCAACATGTAACTGATCTTCTCGAAGACCGTGAGGGCACGGTCTGGGTCGGTTCAACGGGCACACCATACGGGAGGCTCTGCGCCATCCAGAATGGCACCGTTCGCTGCTACGGCGAAGACGGTTCCCTCGGGTTCATCGTCGCAGGTCTGTACCAAGACAGAGGAGGGAATCTCTGGGCCGGCGTGCCGAACGGGCTGTGGAGATGGAAGCCCGGACGTCCAGTGTTCCATTCGATACCCGAACACCCGGCCGGGCTCCGGCCCCTCGGCGAAGACGGTGACGGCGCGATTCTGATCACGTGGCGCCGGCGAATCGCGCGGTTCCTCAATGGCCGGGTTGAATCGGCCTCGGTGACACCGGGTCTTCCCGAGGATTGGGGGGCGCGGCTCCTTGACGACCGCGATGGCGTCCGGTGGATCGCCATGCTGAGTCGCGGCCTTGCCCGTGTGCGGCGGGGACGTACCGAACTGTTCGCCGAATCCGACGGTCTTTCAGGAGATTCCGTTCGCGATCTGTTCGAAGACCGCGAAGGCAACATCTGGGTCGCGACTCTTGGCGGACTCGACCGGTTTCGCAGCCTGGCTTTCCCGACGATGACCCAGAAACAGGGATTGGCTACTCCGCTGATCTGGTCCCTGCTTGCGGCGAGGGATGGCAGCGTCTGGATGGGCAGTGGCCTCGGGCTCGGCAGATGGCGCAACGGGCAACTGGAGCAATTTGGCCATCAGGGTGGGTTGCTCAACGGCGAGGGTCCGGGTTCTCTCTTCGAAGACCACCGGGGGCGCATCTGGGCGTCCACCAACCGCGAGTTTGGTTATCTCGATCGTGATCGATTCATTCCTGTTCGTACGGTCCCTGGCGGATACGTGTTCTCGATCGTCGAAGACAGCCAGGGTGACCTGTGGATCATGAACCAGGAGCGCGGCCTCCTCCGACTGCGCGGCGAAGCGGTGCAGGAGTTTTCCTTGGCGGCGCTCGGGCGAACGGACCACGTCACGTCCGCGATCGCCGATCCCGGGCATGGCATCTGGCTCGGTTTCGAAGAGGGCGGCGTCGCGCATTTCTCGGGCGATAAGTTTGCCGCTGTGTTTTCCGAAAAGGATGGCCTTGGCGCGGGCAGGGTCCTCCACTTCCGCTTCGATTCGAGCCGCGCGCTCTGGGCGGCAACGATGGGGGGACTCACCAGGATCGCGGGCGCGAGCGTGGCGACGCTCTCGCGCAAGAATGGCCTGCCGTGCGACGCGGTGCACTGGTCGATGGAAGACGACGCACGGGCGCTGTGGATGTACACCGCGTGTGGTCTCGTACGCATCGACCGCGCCGAGTTGGAGGCGTGGACGGCCGCGGTCGACAGGGACACACGGACGACGCGCCGCATCAAGGTGACGGTGTTCGATAGTTCCGACGGCGTGCGGAGCAATCTGAATTTCCACCCCTACAGACCGCGGGTGGCGAAGACCGCCGACGGCCGGCTTTGGTTCTTACCGATCGATGGGGTCACCACGGTCGATCCGCGGCGCATTGGCCGCAACGAGCTGCCGCCTCCGGTTTACGTCGAGCGGATCACCGCCGATCACGCCACGTACGATGCGGGTCAAGGCGTGCCGCTTCCGCCGCTCGTTCGCGATCTGGAAATCGAGTACACCGCGCTGAGCCTCACCGCGCCGGAGAAGAACCGGTTCCGCGTGATGTTGGAAGGGCGCGACACTGAATGGCGGGACGTCGGCACCCGCCGCCAGGCGTTCTACACCGATCTCGCTCCGGGCTCGTATCGCTTCCGCGTGAGAGGCAGCAACAACAGCGGCGTGTGGAACGAGGCGGGTGCGGTGCTCGAGTTCTCGATTGCGCCTGCGTATTACCAGACGCGCTGGTTCCAGGCGCTCGTGGTTGCCGCCGCGCTGAGCCTGGTATGGGCGGGCTACGTCGCTCGCCTCCGTCAGGTCGCGCGCGAATACCACCGACGGCTCGACGAACGCGTCCATGAGCGCACACGTATCGCCCGGGAACTCCACGACACGTTGCTTCAGAGCTTCCACGGTC
Source organism: Rhodoplanes sp. (assembly GCA_036281135.1). Taxonomy (GTDB): domain Bacteria; phylum Pseudomonadota; class Alphaproteobacteria; order Rhizobiales; family Xanthobacteraceae; genus Rhodoplanes. Next base: position 3,431 of record DASUPI010000354.1, read on the forward strand.
TGCTGCTGCGATTCCAGACCGCGTTGTACCTGCTGCCAGATCGTCCGGCAGAAGCGAGAGAGACACTCGCGGGTGCGATTGATCACGCGGCGAAGGCGATCACGGAAGGCCGCGATGCCGTGCAGGGATTACGATCCTCCACTATCGAAAAGAACAACCTCGCCCTGGCGATCAGCGCGCTGGGGCGAGAACTCGCGGCCGACGGCAACGGTCTCCGACCGGCATTCCACGTGACCGTCGAAGGCGAGACGCGAGAGCTCCATCCGATTCTTCGTGACGAGACCTACAAGATTGCTGCGGAAGCACTTCGGAATGCCTTCCGGCACGCGCACGCCGGCCGGGTCGAGGTCGAGATCCGCTACGACACCGAGCAATTCCGCTTGCGCGTGCGTGACGATGGCAAGGGGATCGACCCGGCGGTGCTCGCAGACCAGGGTCTGGAGGGACACTACGGATTCCGCGGCATGCCAGAACGTGCGGCATTGATCGGAGGGAAACTGGCGGTGTGGAGCGAAGTCGGCGCAGGGACCGAGGTGGAGCTGCGCCTTCCTGCCCGCATCGCCTACGCGACATCCACGAAGCGCTCCTGGCTGTCACGGCTGTTGGTCTCCGCGATGCCGGCACGCACACGAGGAGATGCGTCATGAGCGCCAGCAACTCGCCTATTCGAATTCTCACGTCGATGACCGTCCACTCGTGCGCGAAGGGACCGCCGGTCTCGTTGGGGTTCAGCCGGATATGACGTTGGTCGCCGAGGCCGCCAACGGTCGCGACGCGATCCAGCAGTTCCGCATGCATCGTCCGGAGGTGACGCTTCTGGACTTGCAGAAGTCGGAGATGAATCGCCTCGACGCGCTCATTGCCATTCGAACGGAGTTTTCCCGTAAAGTGATCGTGTTGACGACCTACGAGGGCGATGAGCACATTCCTCGCGCCCTCAAGGCCGGTGCTCAGGGCTGAGTACGGCGACGTGGCGCTATCAGCGACGGCCCGATCCGACGAACCTGCAGCTCCGCGACCGGCTCCCGAGCCGTCGCGGCGAACGGTGGGCGATGGACTTCATGGTCGACACGCTGGCCGATGGCGCGGGTTCTCCATGCGCCGCGTTACCGCGTAGAACGAACCGACAGGTCGGAGTACGCCCACAAACGGAATCCTGATGGTTCCGTTGGCGCGGCTCACAATGCGCCCGCGGCTATACTGGAGGCCACAAGTCGTTGCGAGACATTACTAGGTCTTACACAATTCGCCGCGGCTTCGCCTGTGGTGTCCTGGAAGTTGTTGATTTTAAAGGGAGAGATGGCCGAGTGGTTTAATGAGCACGCTTGGAAATTGATTCCGCTCGCGCGTGCTGACGCACACCGAAACACCAACGCACTCCCGGTCAACGACTTCCTGCAACAACGATGTGCTTCAGCGTGTCCCCGTAAATGACGGTGTTCGCCCCCGGTTTCGGGGGGTATGTGACAGTTCTGACACAGTTCCAAAGCGCGCTCAGCGGAGTACGAGTCGCGGTGTGTTGGTACGCGTTGACAGTAATA
>DASUPI010000355.1:0-5631 GCA_036281135.1 Rhodoplanes sp.
CGCATGGCCGCGCCGAACGCCGCGTAGGCCGCGTTCGATTTCGGCGCGGTCGCGACATAGATCACGGCCTCGGCGATGGCCAGTTCGCCTTCCGGCGACCCGAGGAAGTCGTAGGCGTCCTTCGCCGCATTGGCGACGACCAGCGCCTGCGGATCGGCGAGCCCGATATCCTCGACCGCCATGCGCACCACGCGCCGCGCGAGATAGAGCGGGTCTTCGCCGGCGTCGAGCATGCGGCACAGATAGTAGAGCGCCGCGTCGGGATCGGAGCCGCGCACCGATTTATGCAGGGCGGAGATCAGATTGTAGTGGCCGTCCTGCGCCTTGTCGTAGATCGGCGCGCGCCGCTGCACGATCTCCTGCAGGTTGGCCGCATCGAAGGTCTCGCCCCGGCGGGGGGCGCGCCAGACCTCCTCGGCGAGCGTGAGCGCCGCGCGCCCGTCGCCGTCCGCCATGCGGACGAGGGAGGCCCGCGCATCCTGATCGAGCGGCAGCGCCCTCTCCTCCGCGGCTTCGGCGCGCGCGAGCAGCTTTTCGATCGCGTCGGCGTCGAGCGGCCTGAACACCAGCACCCGGGCGCGCGACAACAGCGCGGCGTTCAGCTCGAAGGACGGGTTCTCCGTCGTCGCGCCGACCAGAACGATGGTGCCGTCCTCCATCACCGGGAGGAAGGCGTCCTGCTGCGCGCGGTTGAACCGATGCACCTCGTCGACGAACAGGAGCGTGCCCTGCCCGGTCTCACGCCGCGTGCGGGCCGCGTCGAACACCTTCTTGAGGTCGGCGACGCCGGAGAACACGGCCGAGAGCTGGACGAATTCGAGATCGGTCGCATGCGCGAGCAGGCGCGCGACCGTGGTCTTGCCGGTGCCCGGCGGACCCCAGAAAATGAGCGAACCAAGCGAGCGCGTGCCGATCATGCGGGTCAGCGCGCCATCCGGCCCGAGCAGGTGATCCTGGCCCACGACTTCCCCGAGCGACTGCGGACGCAGCTTGTCGGCGAGCGGGCGCGGCGCGTCGTCGCTCAGGCCCGCGGCGGCGAACAGGTTCGGACCTGAGCTCTTCTTTGCGCGGGTGGTCATCATCCTCTCAGCGGCGAACAAGCACCGCACTTCTACCTCTCCCCGGTCGGGAGAGGTCGGCTTCCGAGCTCAGCGAGGAAGCCTGGTGAGGGGATGAAGCGAGCGGCAACGGCCCCCTCACCCGGCTCGCATCTCGCTTTGCTTGATGCTTGCCGACCTCTCCCGACCGGGGAGAGGTAGAACGTTTCGCATGGCGTCCCGATCCGATGTTTCCGGCGATACAGTGTTCACACGGGATGCACGTAATAGAGCCGCTCAGCCGCAACAAGTCCGGGCGCAACGGATTGGCCACTTACCCGCCGAAGGCGACGGAGAGCGTCTGGCCGTCCCGCACGATGGTGATGCGCCAGAGGCGGCTGGGCTGGCTTGCCACGCGGTCGAGATCGCGCGGATGGCCGATCTTCTCGCCGTTGACGGCGACGATGACGTCCCCTTTCCGGAAGAAGCCCATGCCGTGCGCCGCCGACCCTTCGGTCAATTCGACGATGATCGCGCCTTGCAGCGTGGCGTCGAGGCGAAGTTCCTCGGCAAGCGCCGGCGACATGTTGGAAACCTTCGCTCCCATGAAGGGCGAGCGGCTGCGGATCACGCGCTCGTCGCGCGGCGATTCGGGGGCCGGCTCGAGGGCGACCACGACCCGCATTTCCTGCCCGCTGCGCAGCACGCCGATCTGGGCCTGACCGCCCATCGTCTTGGTGGCGAAGCGGTAGTCGAACGTGTTGGGGTCCTCGACCACCTGGTCGTCGATCGCGACGATCAAGTCGCCGGTGCGCAGGCCGGCCCGCTCGGCCGGACTTTTCGCCGTGACGGTGCCGACGAGCGCCCCGGCCGGGCGCTTCAGCCCGAACGCCTCGGAAATCTCCGGCGTCACCGCCTGCAGTTTCGCCCCGAGCCAAGGCCGCCGCACCACGCTGTTGCCGCCCTGCGCCGAGGCGAGGACGACGCGCACCATGTTCACGGGGACGGCAAAGCCGATGCCCTGCGAGCCGCCGGAGCGCGAGAAGATGGCGGTATTGATGCCGACGAGCTTTCCCGCCTGGTCGACCAGCGCGCCGCCCGAATTGCCCGGATTGATCGCGGCGTCGGTCTGGATGAAGAACTGATAGTCGGTGATGCCGATCTGTGTGCGCGCGAGGGCGGAGACGATGCCGTGCGTCACCGTCTGGCCGACGCCGAACGGATTGCCGATCGCGAGCACGAAGTCGCCGACCTGCAACGCGTCGGAATCGCCGAGCTCGATCGCCGGAAACCGCTCCTTCACGTCTTTGAGCCGCAGCACCGCAAGGTCGGATCGCGGGTCCTTCAAAACGATCTCGGCCTCGAACTCGCGCTTGTCCGCAAGCGAGACCTTGACCTGATCCATCCGCTCGATGACGTGGTTGTTGGTGACCACGAGGCCGCCGTCGACGATCACGCCCGAGCCGAGCGACCGCTGCACCTGCTCGCCCGAACCGCCCGGACCGCCGAAAAACTGCCGGAAGATCGGATCGTCGAGCAGCGGGTTGCGGTTTTCGACCACCCGCGCGGCATACACGTTGACGACCGAAGGGCCTGCGCGCTTCGCGACGGAGGCGAAGGAGAGCTTGACCGCTTGCGGCGACGCCGGGGTCCGGACCTCCTGCGCCGAGGCTCTTCCGCTGAGAAAGGGCAACACCGTCATCGCCAGGGCGAACGCGACGCGCCGGTATAGGATCGAGGACATGTGATCTGTCTCCGCTCGGCGGACCGGGATATAAGACGCAGCCGTGGCAATTGGAGGGCGGCGGTGCGGCGGGGTCTCTCTTGCTGCAAGCGCTGTCACCCGCATTATCCATGGCTTACGCGGGCGACCGAGAAATCCAGACGAAAACGGCCACACACCCGAAAGGAGAAATCATGACGCGAACCGTTCCGGCTTTGGCGTGCGCGGCGGCGGCGGGGCTCCTGGTCGCTCTGACGGCGGCGCCTGCGGACGCCGCCGATCCGGAGATCGAGCGCGGGCAGCACCTCACAAGCTTCGGCGGCTGCTTCGATTGTCACACGCCCGGTTACTTCTTCGGCAAGCCGGATATGGACCGCTACCTCGGCGGCTCGGAGGTCGGGTTTGCAATTCCCGGCCAAGGCGTCTTTGTCGGCCCGAACCTCACCCCGGACAAGGAGACGGGTCTCGGCGACTGGACGGACGAGCAGATCGTGACGGCGCTGCAGAAAGGCGTACGGCCCGACGGGCGCATCCTCGCCCCGATCATGCCTTGGAGGTCGTTCGCCAAGCTCACGAGGGACGACGCCTTCGCCATCGCCCGCTATCTTAAGAGTCTGCCGCCGCTCAAGAACAAGGTGGACGGCCCGTTTGGCCCGAGCGAGAAGCCGACCGTGTTCGTCATGAAGCTGGTTCCCCCCGAGGGCGCCGCACCCCCGAAACAGGACTGAACGAGGCCGCTTGCGCCGGCTCCATTCGCGCCCGCGGGGCCAGCAGGCGCCATGCGCTTGGATCGCCTCAGGCCGCGGCCGAGCGCTCGCTCTCGTCTTCCGCCGTCGGCCCGGAGTCCTGCCCCTTGGCGCCGACGTCGCGATCGACGAATTCGATCACCCCCATCGCGGCCGAATCGCCGTAGCGGAAGCCCGCCTTCATCACCCGCGTATAGCCGCCATTGCGTGTCTTGTAGCGCGGACCGAGCACGTCGAAGAGCTTCTTCACCATGGCGATGTCGCGAATCTCGGAAATCGCCTGCCGACGCGCGTGCAGGCCGCCGCGCTTGCCCAGGGTCACCAGCTTCTCGACGATCGGCCGCAGGTCCTTCGCCTTGGGCAGCGTCGTGACGATCTGCTCGTGCTTGATCAGGGCGGCCGCCATACTGGCGAACATCGCGCGCCGATGCTCGGCGGTGCGGTTCAGCTTGCGGTGGGCAAATCCGTGACGCATCGCCTATCCTCTTGCTCTTCGTCATTCCGGACGCCGCCCAGCGGCGATCCGGAATCCAGCCGCCAACGTGTCAGGACTGGATTCCGGGTTCGCGCCCTCCGCGCGCCCCGGAATGACAGATCTCAGTAATGGTCCTCGAAGCGTTTGGCGAGTTCTTCGATATTCTCGGGCGGCCAGCCCGGCACTTCCATACCGAGATGCAGGCCCATCTGCGCCAGCACTTCCTTGATCTCGTTGAGCGACTTGCGGCCGAAATTCGGCGTGCGCAGCATCTCCGCCTCGGTCTTCTGAACGAGGTCGCCGATATAGACGATGTTGTCGTTCTTCAGGCAGTTGGCCGAGCGCACCGACAGTTCGAGCTCGTCGACCTTCTTGAGGAAGGCGGGCGGAATGCCGCCCAGATCGTCGGCGAGCGACAGCGGCTGCTCCGGCCGCTTCGGCTCCTCGAAATTCACGAACACGTTGAGCTGGTCCTGGAGGATCCGCGCCGCATAAGCGAGCGCGTCGTCCGGGGTCACGGCGCCGTTGGTCTCGATCTGCATGGTCAGCTTGTCGAAATCGAGAATCTGACCTTCACGAGTGTTCTCAACCTTATACGAGACTTTCTTCACTGGTGAATAGAGGCTGTCGACCGGGATCAGGCCGATCGGCGCGTCTTCCGGGCGGTTGCGCTCGGCCGGCACATAGCCTTTTCCGGTCGCGACCGTGAACTCCATCCGGATCTCGGCGCCCTCGTCGAGGTGGCACAGGACGAGTTCGGGGTTGAGGATGACCACGTCCCCCACGGTCTGGATGTCGCCCGCGGTGACCACGGCGGGCCCCTGCTTCTTCATCACCATGCGCTTCGGGCCGTCGCCCTGCATCTTGATGGCGATGTCCTTGATGTTGAGCACGATGTCGGTCACGTCCTCGCGCACCCCGGCGATCGAGGAGAATTCGTGGAGCACGCCGTCTATGTGCACGGACTGAACGCTCGCCCCCTGCAGGGAGGAGAGCAGAATCCGGCGCAGCGCGTTGCCGAGGGTGAGGCCGAATCCGCGCTCGAGCGGCTCAGCCACGACGGTCGCCATGCGTTTCGGGTCGCCCCCTGGGGTGACCTGCAGCTTGTTCGGCCTGATCAGTTCTTGCCAGTTTTTCTGAATCGTCACGTTATCACCATCGGATCGAGCGGCGCGACCGTTCGCGCCGCGCTTTCCCACTCCGCCCGTGGGAACACAAAAAGCGAGATCATTGGGCCGGCGCGCCCAACCGACGCTCGGTCACACCCGCCTGCGCTTGCGGGGCCGGCAGCCATTGTGCGGAATCGGCGTCACGTCGCGGATCGACGTGATCGTGAAACCGGCCGATTGCAGCGCCCGCAACGCGGATTCGCGGCCCGAGCCGGGCCCTGCGACCTCCACCTCGAGCGTGCGCATGCCGTGCTCCTGCGCCTTGCGCGCCGCGTCCTCGGCCGCCATCTGGGCGGCATAGGGCGTCGACTTGCGCGACCCCTTGAAGCCCATCGTGCCTGCCGACGACCAGGCGATTGCGTTGCCCTGGGCGTCGGTAATCGAGATCATCGTATTGTTGAACGAGGCGTTCACATGCGCGACGCCGGAGGCGATGTTCTTGCGCTCGCGCCGGCGTACACGGGTGGTTTCTTTAGCCATT
>DASUPI010000356.1:0-16310 GCA_036281135.1 Rhodoplanes sp.
GGAGTGATCGCATTGCATATCAGCACCAAGGCTGCGCAGGAGCGCGCCGAAGCAAGCTTCAAGAAGAAAGAAAAACAACTTGAAGAGGGGCAGAAAGCGCGCGCGGAGTACGAGGCGCATTCGGTTGCAACGCGGGAAAAGACGGCGCGGCTGAGGGAGTTGCGGCTGGCTCACGAGGCGAGCGACAGGGCGGAGAACCCGTCGCCGAAGAAATCGCCGGCGGCGGCGTCAAAAAGCAAGCGCTGAGATTGAACTGCCATTCTGAAATTCCAATGACCAGCTCGCGCTTCAAGCGTCATTCCGAGATTGACTGACAGCGGCGCGTGCGTTGTCGACCCTGCCCGGAAGGCAGATATTCGGCAGGGTCGCGAAGGCTGATCCACCGCGTTTGCTCCCGAGAAGGCCTGTTGCCGCTTTAGATATTTGTGCGTTAGTTGTCGGCGCTCTGCGGTTGCTGGGGGTGCTTATTCTGTCCACGTCGGCAGCGTCCCTCGACCGGGTGTCGTCGCCGGCACGGCTATTTCCTTCATAAAGCCAAGATGACACGCCATGGACGTCCTACCGCCCGCCAGCGCGCTATGGACGGAGGAGATTCTTAAATTGCTCAACGAGATCGAGTGCACCGACGAGCACGACGACATCGTCTATCCATCTGCCGTGCCGTTCGTGCTCGTCCACCTCGCTTGCGTGGCCGCGGTCTGGTCGGGAGTGACCTGGCAGGCGGTGGCGATCTGCATTGCCTTGTACTGGCTGAGGATTTTCGCAATCGGAGCCGGGTATCACCGCTACTTCTCGCATCGAGCTTACGCGACCAGCAGGGCGTTTCAATTCATTCTGGCCGTATTCGCGCAGAGCACCGCTCAGAAGAGCGTCTTGTGGTGGGCCTCGAAACACCGGCACCATCATCTGCATTCGGACACCGAGCTGGACGTCCACTCGCCTGTCCGCAAGGGATTCTTCTACAGCCACGTCGGATGGATATTCGCTCGTCAGCACGATGCGACCGATCTGTCGAAGGTCGCCGATCTGGCGCGCTATCCGGAGCTGATGTGGCTACACCGATTCGAGCTTGTCCCGGCGTTGGTGCTCGCCGTGCTCTGCTTCGTCGCGGCGGGGTGGTCTGGACTGGTGGTCGGTTTCTTCTGGAGCACGGTGCTCGTTTATCACGCGACTTTCTGCATCAATTCGCTGGCGCATGTTCGCGGACGCAAACGGTATGTGACGGGAGACGAGTCGCGCAACAACTGGCTCCTGGCCGTCATCACGATGGGTGAAGGCTGGCACAACAATCATCACGCCTATCAGAGCAGCGCTCGGCAGGGCTTCCGCTGGTGGGAGATCGATCCGACCTACTACCTCCTGCGGGCGCTGGCCGCGCTGGGCCTCGTCTGGGACCTTAAGACGCCGCCTGAGCCGGTGCTGCGCAATACGCAGCGGCTGGGGACGCGCGTCGTCAATAGAGCAGCGGAGCAGCTCGCGGCACGGTTCAATTCCGAGCGGATCGCCGCCGCGGTCGCCGCGGCTCTGCACGGGTCCGAGCTGGCCGCGCTGCGCGCGACCCGGGGCCGTGCGCAGCACCGGACGTCCGAGGTGCTCGCGAGCATTCATTTGCCGCATGTTCCCTCCCGCGACGCGATCCTCGCGGAGGCGAGGGCCATATTCGCGAAAACGCCTTCGCTCGACGACATTGTCGACCGCGCCTACGCGCTTCTTCTCGCCTCGGTGTGCGCTCGCCTCGCAAGCGCGGAGCAGCCCGCCTGAGCCGTTCCGACCACATCAAATCAAACCGGCGACTGAAAATGCCCGCCCCTATCGGGGTGAGAATAAGTTTTTCAACGGGATGGTTGGCCGTGTGTCCGCTTCTCGCGGATCGCTACTATCCTGGTGCGCGGTATCGCCATGCGATGGCGGGCCGGTCACCAATATAGCCGCCATGTGCAGCAATTATGTAGTCACGGGCTTGGCCCGCCCGCTGCCCTCGATACCGCATGGCGGTGATGGATGGCGATACTCATTCATATGCTCATCGCCAAGAAACAGCAGGAGGCAACCCTCGCGCCTGATTGAACTCAGAACGTGGGCGACTACCAAGAAAACTCGTTCGTCCGTGCTGTCACCATGTACATAGCGAACATCTGATCTCAGTCGAGGTCTGGGCTGAGATGCATCCCGCCGCGAGGCTGTCATGGAATTCCTCCGGCTCAACGACGCCGTCCTCGATGCTCGGCACGCTGATCGGCATCAGATCACCCGCGCAGCATGCGCATCAGCACCGTATCCTTGCGCACGATATGATGATAGAGCGCGGCGGTGATATGGATCACCGCGAGGATCGCGATCATGAATCCGAGCACGCGATGCACGATGAACATGTTCTCGGAGAAAGCGCGGTCCTCAGGCCAGATCGGCGGCAGTTCGAAGGCCCAGAACACCAGGACCGGCGCGCGATAGGCCGAGGTCGCGACCCAGCCGACGATCGGCTGAACGATTAGGAGCGCGTAGAGCGCGCCGTGCACGGCATGCGCCAGGCCGCGCTGGATGGTCGGAATGTTTCTCGGCAGCGGCGGCGGCGGGTTGCCGAGGCGGTAAACCAACCGGGCGATCACGATCGGCAGGAGGACGACGCCGCAGGAGCGGTGCAGATGGAACAGGAGGTCCTGCGCCGGCCCGGGGCTCGCATTGGCCATATAGATGCCGGCGGGGATCATGAAGATCACGATGGCCGCCGTCAGCCAGTGCAGCACGCGCGCGGGCAGCGCGTAGCCGGCCTCGCTTCCAGGCCCGTTCATCGTCCATGTGGTCATGGTTCGTCTCCCTGCGGACCTATCCGTTTCGCCTCATTCCGGCTTCCTCGCTGCGCTCGGAATCCGACCTCTCCCCATGGGAGAGGCATTCGTGAAACGAGCGCTCGCGCGATAGTCACGGCCTCCCGCCGCCGGCTTGAGCCGGCGCCGCATGACAGGCTAAACTTGGCTGCGATGCAAGCTCAGCGCGTAGGGCGGCGTTTTCATCCATTCCAGTTCGGGGCGAGCATCTTGGACCGGTCTTCCTGGCTTAACCCCGGCGCGATCCCGGCCGACGGCTGGGCCGGCGTGCCGGCGGCGTTCCACGCCAACAAGGCGCTGCCGCCGCCCTGGGACGCGCTTTTCGGGCCGCTGCAGGCCGGCGCCGCCGACGGGCTGGTCGTCATCGGCCAGATCGGCCAATCGATCGACGGGCGCATCGCGACCGACGGCGGTCGCCGCGAATTCATCAACGGATCCGAAGGGCTCGCCCATCTGCATCGCCTGCGTGCGCTCGTTGATGCCGTGGTGATCGGCATCGGCACCGCGCTCGCCGACGACCCGCAGCTCACGGTGCGGCGCGTGGCGGGCCCGAACCCGGCGCGCGTCGTGATCGACCGGCGCGGACGCCTTCCTGCAACCGCGCGCCTGCTCGCCGATGACGGCGTCCGCCGCCTGGTCGTGACGGAAACCGGCGTGATCCCGAATTGGCCGTCAGGGGTCGAGCATTTGCCGCTTGCGGCGGAGGACGGGCGCATCGCGCCTGCCGCCATCCTCGCCGCGCTTGCCGGACAAGGATTTCGCCGCCTGCTGATCGAGGGCGGCGCAGAAACCTTGTCGCGCTTTCTCGCGGCCGAGTGCCTCGACCGCCTCCATGTCGTCGTCGCACCGATCATCCTCGGGTCCGGCCGGCCGGGCTGCACCCTCGCCACGATCGCGCATGCCGATCAGGCGATCCGTCCGCGGGTTCGATCCTGCCCGCTCGGCGATGAGGTGCTGTTCGATTGCGACCTCTCGCTTCAGCGCCGGCCTATCGGACGCGCGAAAAAATCGACATGACCGACCCGCAGGCCCAAGCGCCGGGCGGCGAGCATGATCTTCCGCCGGGTCTTCCATTTTGTGACTTCGTCGCTTGCGATGCCGCCGATCTCCGCGGCGGCGCTGGCGAGGCCCGCAAGCACATCCGTCTGGATCTCATCGGCCGGCCGCAACGGCCAATCCGACGCGCCTTGCACGATCGTGTAGCCGATGCGTTCGAACAGCCCGATGGCCGTCGCGGCTGCCGCCGGGCCGAGCGCCGGCCCGAACCCCTTGTCGGTGCGTTGATGCCGGTTGAACGCCGCGACGATCTCTTCGTCCGACGCGTCGGCCGGTTCGATTGCGACGCGCCCGTCATAGCTGAGCGCGGCATAGAAGGGCAGGTTGCGCGCGGCGATCTCGGTCACGAGCCGCTCGATCCACTCGGCCGATCCGAGGTCGAGCAGGGCCGAGGTCGTGACCAGATCGATCGGCCCGTCGAGCGCCGCTTCGAGATCGTGCGCGAGGTCGAGCGGAATGGCGCGAACCGTCACGTCGGCGCCGATCGCCTGCTGCGCCCGCGCAAGCAGGCTCAGGTCGTTGTCGACGAGCCGCCAGCTTTGCCGCGGCGGCAGCGCGCCCGAGACGGCCCGCAGCGTGGCGCCCGTCCCGCAGGCGAGGTCGACGATCGTCGCCGCCGGATAACTGACGAAGAACTCGGCGACTGCGGCGAGCACCACCGGATTGCGCGCCCGCCGGTCACAGGGCTCGCGCCGCGCGAGCCAGTCGGCGGAAAAGCCGGTCATGTCACGGCCTCGATCGTTTCAGCAACGAGCCGCGCCGACGCATCCCAGGTCGGGAGCCGCTCGGCAGCGCGGCGCGCGGCCGCGGCCAGGCACTCGCGCTCTGCTCGATTGCCGATCAGCCGGCGCAGCGCTGCCGTGAGGGCCGCGCCATCGTCGGGCGCCACGAGCAGGCCCGCGCCGGCCGGAACGGCTTCGGGAATCGCGCCGGCGGTCGTTCCGATGACCGGCAGGCCGTAGCTCGCCGCCTCCGCAAACGCCATGCCGTAGCCCTCGAAGCGCGACGCGAGCACGAACAGATCGGCCGCCGCGTACATGGCCGCGAGGCGGTCGGGCGCGACCGCGCCGGCAAGCGTCACGCGCGGCGCGAGACCGAGCGCCGCGATCCGCGCCCCGAGCCGCGCCGCCGTCGCCCGGTCGCGATCGCGCGGGCCGACAATGGTGAGCCGCCAATCGAGATCGGCGATCTCGGCGAGCGCCGCGATCAGAACGTCATAGCCCTTGCGCGGCACGAGCGCGCCGACCGACAGCAGCGCGACCGGCCCGCCGGCGTTCCCCTGCGCGCTCGCGACGCGATCGCTGCCGGGCGGGGCGATCGTGATGCAATCGCGCGGCACGGCATAATCGGCGGCGAGGATGCGCGCGGTCGCTTTGCTCGTGACCACGACGCGGCGCGCGCCGGCAAGCGCCGCCCGTTCGCTCGCCCGCAATTGCGCGGCCGCATCCTCGGAGAGGCCGGTTTCGAGCGCGAGCGGGTGGTGGACGAGCGCGATGACCGGGCGGGTCTTGCAGAAGTCGGCGGCAAGCTCGGGCAAGGCGCCATAGGCGAGCCCGTCGATGACGACCGGCGATCCCCGGGGCACGCAGCGAAGCGCCGCGAGCGCGGCGGCCTTGACGTCGCAGTTCGGCTGCGGAAAACCGTCGCCGAGATCGATGACCTCGATTGCGAAGCCGAGCCGGCGCAGTTCGGCAATGATCCGTCGATCATAGGCATAGCCGCCGGTCGGCGTATCGAGATCGCCCGACACGGCGAACACCGCGCGCTTCACCACAGCGCCGCCTCGTACCAGGCGCGCGCGAGATGCGACTCCGAAACGGTAACGCGGATCGCCGCAAGTTCGCGTCCGCCACGACCAAGCTCGCCCGCGCGGGCCGCCGCGGCCAGGCGGTCGAACACGTAGCGCGTCAGGAATTCGGTTGTCGTGTTGACCCCGGAAAACTCCGGGAGCTCGTCGAGATTGCGATAGTCGAGCGGGGCCAGCACGGATTTGAGCACGTCCTGCGCGCGCCCGATATCGACGACGATCCCGTTGGCGTCGAGGCGCTCCGCCTGAAACGCGGCGTCGACCACGAAGGTCGCCCCGTGCAGGCGTTGCGCCGGGCCGAAGACATCGCCGCGAAAGGAATGAGCGATCATGATGTGGTGGCGCACTTCGACGGCGAACACGGAAATCCTCGTTCAGGTTGCGGCGGGGCAGGCTGCGGGATAGTCGATCACTTGGCACAAAACGCCGCTCTCCGGCGCGAGAATGCCGCCGATCCTGGCCGGCAGGTCCGCAAACGGCACCGCCGGCGCGAGCAGCACGTCGAGGCGTGGATCGGCGAGGAGGTCAAGCGCTGCCGCAAGACGGCGGCGCGGCGTCCAGCGCGAGCGGTGCGAGGCCGCGACGCGGCCGACCTGGCTCGATACGAGTTTCAGCCGCCGGGTGTGGAACGCGGCGCCCAGCGGAACCATGACTTGGCCGCGCCCATACCAGCTCAGCTCCAATACGGTTGCTTCCTCGCCCGCCAGCCGCAGCGCGGTCGCAAGGCCCGCGCCGCTCCCGCTCGCATGGATCACGAGGTCGCAGTCGAGCGGCCCTTCCTCGGGTGAAGCGAAGGCGAGGCCGAGGTAGCCCGCCGGCAGCGCGCGCCGCGGGTCGCTATCGACCAGCGTCACCTCTGCGCCGGGAAATGCGCCGCACAACCATGCCGTCAAAAGCCCGATAACGCCGCCGCCGACCACCGCGATCCGGTCAGCCGGGCTCGGCGCGGCATCCCAGACCGCGTTGAGCGCGGTCTCCATATTGGCCGCGAGCACCGCGCGGCGCGCCGGAACGGTTTTCGGCACGACGAGGACGGCATCGGCGGGAAGAGCGAATGCGGTCTGGTGCGGATGGAGCGCGAGAACCGTGCGGCCGCGCAATTGCTCCGGGCCTGCCGCGACCCGACCGACCATGGAATAGCCGTACTTGACCGGGAACGGAAAAGTCCCGGCCATGAAGGGACAACGCATGCGGTCGAATTCCGTGTCCGGCACGCCTCCGGTGAAGATAAGCCGCTCGGTGCCGCGGCTGAGCGCGCTGTGCAGCGCCCGCACGATGATGTCGGCGGGTCCCGCCTCCGGCTCGCGCTCCGCGCGAAGCTCCGCCTCGCCGGGGGCCACATACCACAGGGCTTCGGCCTTGCTGTCGCCGCGATCGAGCGCCACTCGCAAATCCTTTATTGGCGTGTCGAACGGTTCCTAGCTATACCGCGTGCTCCGCAAAATATCGCGTACATTGCAAAAGGGCAGGGGGTTGCCACGATGGCGGCAGAGGTGACCGCGGCGACGATCGCGGCAGCGGTCCCGGCTGTGTCGATCGGACGTCGGCGTATCGTGTTCGCGGCGCTCGTTCTGTCGACGATCGCGGCGATGATCTGGCTGATGGCGAACACACTCGCGCCGGGCGGCCTCGGCTTCATCGATGTCGTGCTGATGACGCTGTTCTCGATCACCCTGCCGTGGACCGCGATCGGTTTCTGGAACGCCATTATCGGCTTGCTCGTCATGCGGTTTGCCGACGATCCGATCGCGGCGGTGCTGCCGGCCGCCGCGCGGCTGCGCGGCGATGAAGCTATCACCGCTTCGACGGCGATCCTCCTGTGCAGCCGCAACGAGAAGCCGGACCGCATCCTCCGCAATCTCCACCCCCTGCTCGCGGGACTTGCCGAGGCGGGCGTGGGGGACCGCTTCCATCTTTATGTGTTGAGCGACACCAGCGATCGCGCGATCGCGGCCGACGAGGAGCGTCGGTTCGAAAAGCTTGCGGCCGACTGGCGGGATCGTATCGCCGTGACCTATCGCCGGCGAACCAGCAATGAGGGCTTCAAGGCGGGCAATATCGCCGATTTCTGCGCCCGCTGGGGCGACCGCTACGACTTTGCAGTGACCCTCGACGCCGACAGCGTCATGCCGGCGGGCGCCGTGCTGCGGCTGGTGCGCCTGATTGCGTCCGATCCCAAGATCGGGATTCTGCAGGGTCTCGTGATCGGGCTGCCCTCGACCAGCGGATTCACGCGCCTGTTCCAGTTCGGCATGCGGCTCGGGATGCGCTCCTACACGATCGGCAGCGCCTGGTGGCAGGGCGATTGCGGCCCCTATTGGGGGCACAATGCGGTGCTGCGGCTGAAGCCGTTCATCGCGCATTGCGAACTGTCCGCGCTGCCGGACGGCGGCCCGCTCGCCGGTCACGTCCTGAGCCATGACCAGATCGAGGCGGTGCTGATGCGCCGCGCGAAATACGAAGTGCGCGTCTGGCCCGAAGAGAACCTCGGGTTCGAGGAGAACCCGCCGACCTTGGTCGAGTTCATCCGGCGCGACCTGCGCTGGTGCCAGGGCAACATGCAGTATGTAAGCTTCATCGGTCTGCCCGGCCTCTACTTCATCAGCCGCTACCAGCTCGCCTTCGCCATTCTGATGTTCATCAATTCGCCCGCCTGGATTGCCCTTTTTTCGCTCGGCGTCCTGGCATTGGCGCTTGCCGCCGAGCCGGCCGCGATGGTGAATGCCGGGGCGGGCCTCACGCTGTTCTGGAGCATGCTCGCGATGTGGTTCGCGCCGCCGATCGCGACCGCCCTCGACATATTGCTGCATCCCCAGCTGCGGCGCTCCTTCGGCGGTTCGTTGCGCTTTGCGGCGAGCGTCGCGGCGGCCCTGTCCTTCAATCTCGTTCTCGCGCCGATCATGGGGCTTGCGCACACGATCTTTCTCGGCGGCCTCCTGTTCGGGCGCGACATCGGCTGGAACGGCCAGCGCCGCGACGATCACGGGGTGCCGGTTTCGCTCGCGCTGCGATGGCTGTGGCCCCAGGCGGCGCTCGGCTGGGGAGCGATCGCGCTCCTGGCGCTGACCTACCCCGCGGCGCTTCCCTACGCCCTGATCTTTGCGGGCGGACTGGCGCTTGCCGTCCCGTTCGCCGTCGTGACCTCCCGGCGGGAGTTCGGACGCCTGCTGATGCGTCTTGGGCTGGGGCGGCTGCCGGAGGAAATCGCGCCGCCGCCGATCCTGCGCGCGATCGCCCTGCCGGCGCTGGGCGTTGCGCCCGCATCGGCGCCGCCGAAGGCCGGGTTACCGGAATGTTCAAAGGCCTGCGGTCCGTAAGGGGCGTCCTCAATTCGCTCCGCGTCTACTATGGCGATCGTCGCCATCGTGCCGGCCTCGATCGCCTGTATCGCCGTTTCGTGCAGGAGGGCGACCTCGTCTTCGACATCGGCGCGCATGTGGGCGACCGCGTCGGCGTCTTTCGCCGGATCGGCGCGCGGGTGGTCGCGGTCGAGCCGCAGCCGGCGCTGGTCGCGGTGCTGCGGCTCATCTACGGCCGCGACAGAGGGGTGGCGATCGAGCCGGCCGTGGTCGGCCGCGCGGAGGGCTTCGTCGAGCTGATGGTCAACCGCGACAACCCGACCATTTCGACCGCCTCGCCGGAGTTCGTCGCGGCCGCCGCCGGAGCGAAGGGCTGGGAAGGCCAACGCTGGGACGAGCGCGTGCGCGTGCCGATGACCACGCTCGATGCGCTGGTCGCGCGGCACGGCATTCCCGCCTTCGCCAAGATCGACGTGGAGGGGTTCGAGGCCGAGGCGCTGGCCGGCCTCACCCGCCCCATTCCGGCGCTTTCCTTCGAGTTCACCACCATCCAGCGGGACGTGGCGCTTGCGGCGCTCGACCGCTGCGGCGCGCTCGGCTTCGCGCGGTTCAATGCGTCGCTCGGCGAGACGCATTCCTTCGCGCACGACGATTGGCGTTCGGCCGAGGAGATGCGCCGCTGGCTCGCCGACCTGCCGCATGAAGCGAATTCGGGCGACGTCTATGCCGCGCGCTGATAATGGCTCGGACTTGAATTTGCTTCGGCCGCGCGTGCCCCCTCTCCATTCCTCCCCCGCGAGCGGGGGAGGAATGGGCGCGCAGCGCGGCGGGTGGGGGTGGCCGAGCGCGCCGCTCGTCGCGGCGCTCGCGGGCGGCGGGTTCGCGCTGACGCTGTTCGTCTTCCACCCCGGCGTGATGACCTACGATTCGCTCTATGTTTACAAGGCGATCGCCGAGGGCCGGGTTGGCGACTGGCAGTCGCCGGTGATGACCGCGCTGTGGGCCGTGATCGATCCGATCGCGCCGGGCGCGGGCAGCATGTTTCTTTTCACCGCATCACTGTACTGGTTCGGCTTTGCGCTGATCGGGATCAGGCTCGCGCGGCGCGCGCCCTGGCTCGGCCTGCTCGCGGTTCTGCTTGGCTTCATGCCGCCCGCCTTCATGTTCATCGGCATCATCTGGCGGGACATGCTGTTTGCCTGCGTATGGCTCTGCGCCGCGGCGGTTGCCTTCACGGTCGCGGAGGCGCGCGCGGGCCTGCGCATTCCGGCGCAGTTCGTTTCGCTCATGCTTGTCGCGCTCGGCGTCATGCTGCGGCCGAACGCGCTCGTCGCCGCGCCGATCCTGACGGCCTATGTGTTGTGGCCGCGCCGGTTTGCGTGGAAACGCGCGGCGCTCGCCTATGTGCCGACTGCGCTCGTTCTCTTCGGGCTGATGCAGGTCGTCTATTACGATCTGCTCGGCGCGGTGCGCCAGCACCCGCTGCATTCGCTCTACGTGTTCGATCTCGGCGGCGTCACGCATTTTTCCAAGGAGAACCAGTTTCCCACGACCTGGTCGCCGGCCGAGCAGCGGCGGCTCGTCACCGATTGCTACGATCCCTACCTGTGGGACGCTTATTGGCACGGCCGGCCGTGCAGCTTCGTCATGGGCCGGATCGAGAACGAGCAGAAAATTTTCGGCACGCCCGTGCTGAGCGCGGCGTGGCGGCGGGCGCTCGCAGCGCATCCCGCGGCTTATCTACAGCATCGCGCCGCGTTCATGGGCACGTTCCTGTTGCGAAGCAATTACACGATCTGGACGCAGGACGTCGGCGACCTGAGCAAGCTCGCTTTGCCGGACAATCGCGGCTTCGTTGCGCTCGTCGCCGTCAGTGACGCGCTCAAGCCGACGCCGCTGTTCCGCGTCGCGTTCTGGCTCATCCTGTGCGGCGCTATCTGCGCCGCCGCGTGGCGGCGACGCGAAACGCCGGCGGGCGCGTTCGCGCTCGCGGTCGCGGGCTCCGCGGTCGTCTATGTGCTGACCTATGCGCTGGTCGGCGTCGCGGCTGATTTCCGCTACGCCTATTGGGCGGTGCCCGCGGCGCTTGCCGGCGGCGCGGGGGTGGTCGTGTCGCGCACAATGCCGGTCATTCCGGAAGCCGAGCGAAGCTCGGCTGCCCGGAATCCATAACCCTTGTCTCCGGGATTTGGATTCCGGGTTCTCGGGCTTCGCCCGAGCCCCGGAATGACAGGAACAGGCCTACTCCGCCGCCTGATTGAAGGTGGTGACATGCGCCTTCGGCTTCGCCTTCAGGCGCAGCTCGGTGAGCTCCGCGCGGTCGCGTTCGCTGTTGCGGAAAAGCTGGTCGCGCCCGGCGTAATATTGCGGCGGGCAGTGGATGGCGGGCGCGCCGTACCAGGCCGCCGCCTTCATGGCGAAGGACGGATCGATCAGATGCGGGCGGGCGAGCGCGACGAGGTCGGCGCGCCCGGCCGCGACGATGGTGTTGACCTGGTCGGCGGTGGTGATCGCGCCGACGCACATCGTGGCGAGCCCCGCCTCGTTCCTGATCTGGTCGGAGAACGGGGTCTGGAACATGCGGCCGTAGAGCGGGGCCGCATCCGGCGTGGTCTGCCCGGTCGACACGTCGATCAGATCGCAACCGGCCTCGGCGAACAGGCGTGCGACCGCAACGGCGTCGTCGCCGGAATGCCCGCCTTCCTCCCAGTCGGTCGCCGAGATGCGCACCGACATCGGCTTCTCGTCCGGCCACGCCGCGCGCACCGCGCGAAAGACTTCGAGCGGGAAGCGCATGCGGTTTTCGAGCGCGCCGCCATACGCGTCGCGGCGGATATTCGTCAGCGGCGAGATGAAGCTCGCGAGCAGATAGCCATGCGCGGCATGCAGCTCCAGCATGTCGAAACCCGCGCGGATTCCCCGCTTCGCCGCGGCGACATAGTCCCCCACGACCTTGTCCATGTCCGCGCGCGTCATCTCGCGCGGCGTCTGGCTGTGCGGAAAATAGGGCAGGGGGGATGCGGAGACGATCGGCCACGCGCCTTCTTCCAGCGGCTCGTCGATCCCCTCCCACATCAGCTTGGTCGCGCCCTTGCGGCCGGCATGGGCGAGCTGCAGGCAGATCTTCGCCCCCGAGTTCGCGTGCACGAAATCGACGATGCGCCTCCACGCCGTCTCCTGCGCGTCGCTGTACATGCCGGTGCAGCCATAGGTGATACGCGCTTCCGCAGAGACATTGGTCATCTCGGTGAACATCAGGCCCGCCCCGCCGATCGCGCGCGCGCCGTAATGCACGAGGTGCCAGTCGCCCGGCACGCCGTCGGTCGCCGAGTACTGGCACATCGGCGAGACGACGACGCGGTTCGCCAGCGTCATGCCGAGCAGCCGGAACGGCTGGAACATCGGCGCGACCGGCCGCATCGTGTCGACCGCAAAGCCCTGCGCGCGCACGTCCTGCGCCACCGCCCGGTCGATCTCGTCGACGAAGGCGGGCGCGCGCAGGCGAAGATTGTCGTAGGTGATCGCCTTCGCGCGCGTCATCAGGCCGAACACGAAGCGCTGCGGGTCCATCGGCCAGAAACGGTCGACATGCTCGAACCAGACGAGCGACACGTCGGCCGCGTGCTGGGTCTTCTCGACCTCCTCGCGCCGCACCGTTTCGTACCGCTGTAACGCCGCGCCGACATCGCGTCCGCCGGTCGCGCGGAACGCATCATAGAGCGCGATCGCATCCTCCATCGCGAGCTTCGTTCCCGACCCGATCGAGAAATGCGCGGTCGCCTTGGCGTCGCCGATCAGGACGATGTTGTCCTGCACCCAGCGCGCATTGGAGACGCGCGGGAAGTTGCGCCACATCGACCGGTTGATGAGCAGGCGATAGCCGCGCAGCTCCTCGCGGAACACGCCTTCGAGGAAGGCCGCCGACTGCGCCTCGTCGAGCCTGTCGAGGCCGGCCCGCGCGAAGGTCTCGGGCTGCACCTCCATCACCCAGGTCGAGCGCCCCGGCTCGTACTGGTAGCAGTGGGCGATGAAAATGCCGTGCTCGGTCTCGCGGAAGAAGAAGGTGAAGGCATCGAACGCCCGGGTCGAGCCCATCCAGGCGAACTTGTTCGGGCGCAGATCGACCTTCGTGCGGAAATGGTCGCGCCGCGCCTCGCGGATGGCGCTGTTGATGCCGTCGGCGGCGACGATCAGGTCGGCGTCGGCGTGCGCCGCAAGGCCCGCGTCGATCACGGTCTCGAACTTGAGCGCGACGCCGAGCGCGCGGGCGCGGTCCTGCAACAGGCGCAGCAGGTTCACGCGCGAACAGCCGCAGAAGCCGTTGCCGCCGATCCGCCGCACCGTTCCCTTGAAGTGGATTTCGATGTCGTCCCAGTAGGCGAAATGATCGACGATCGCCCGATAGCTCTCGCGGTCATAGGCCTCGAAGGTGGCGAGCGTCTCGTCGGAAAACACCACGCCGAAGCCGAACGTGTCGTCCGGCCGGTTGCGCTCGAACACGGTGATCTCGGCGTCCGGGCGGCCCTTCTTCAGCAGGATCGCGAAATAGAGCCCGGCGGGCCCGCCGCCGATCACATGGACCTTCATGCGCGCCTCCCAGGCGAACGGAAACAGATCAAGGCCGTGCGGTTCTGGTTCCGTCCGGCCCGGCTTGAGATATAGTATGTGAAAACGAACGGCTGGGCTCAGCAAAGAGAGTTCGCCCGTCGGAGTATTTCGTCCGTGCCTGCGACAGACGACGACGCATACCCGCCTCTGCACCCTTCGGCGCATGTCGATACGTTTGCGCGCGACAACTTGCCGCCCCGCGCTCAATGGCCGGATTTCCTCTTCCGTTTCCCCGAGCTGAAATATCCCGCGCGGCTCAATTGCGCGGTCGAGCTGGTGGACGACTGGGTCGCGCGCGGGCAGGGCAAACGATCCTGTCTCGTCTCGGCTGCCGAATCGCTGACTTATGCCGCATTCGCCGAGCGGGTGAACCGCATCGCCAATGTGCTTACGCGCGACCTCGGGTTTTTGCCCGGCAATCGCGTGCTGTTGCGTGGGCCGAACAGCCCGATGATGGTTGCCGCTTATTTCGCGGTGCTCAAGGCCGGCGGGGTCGTGGTGGCGACGATGCCGCTCCTGCGCGCGAAGGAAATCGCCTTCCCGCTCGCCAAAGCGCAGATCCGGTTCGCGCTGTGCGACATCAGGTTCGCCGAGGAAATGGAGAAGGCAAGAGCGCTCTCGTCCGGACTCGAACGTCTCGTTTACTGGGGCGAGGGCGGGGACGGTTCGCTCGATCGGCTCATGCGCCAGCCTGGCTATGCGGACTTCACCGCCTGCGACACCGCAAGCGACGACGTGTGCCTGATCGCGTTTACCTCCGGCACCACAGGTCAGCCGAAAGGCACGATGCATTTCCATCGCGACATGCTCGTGGTCGGCGATACTTATGGCCGCTACGTGCTGCGCGCCGCGGGGGAGGACCGTTTCATCAGCACAGCCCCGCTCGCTTTCACCTTCGGGCTCGGCGGGATTGCCCTGTTTCCCTTGAGGGTCGGCGCGTGCTCCATCCTCATCGAAAAGACCACGCCGCACGATCTGATCGCGACGATCGCGCAATACAAGGCCACGGTCTGTTTCACTGCGCCGACCGCCTACCGCGCCATGCTCCCGCTGCTCGCCGCGCATGACGTTTCTTCGCTGCGCAAATGCGTATCGGCCGGCGAGACGCTGCCCAAGGCGACCTATGAAGCCTGGCGCGACGCTACGGGCATTAGGATCATGGACGGGATCGGCGCGACCGAGATGCTGCACATTTTCATCGGCTCGCCCGAGGATTCCACTCGCCCGGGCTCGACCGGCCGGCCGGTCCCGGGCTACGAGGCCCGTATCATCGACGAGGACGGCCGGGAGGTCCCGCCCGGGACGATCGGCCGGCTCGCGGTGCGCGGACCGACCGGCTGCCGCTACTTGGCCGATGCGCGGCAAGAGGCATATGTGCAGCACGGATGGAACGTGACCGGCGACGCCTATCTCATGGATGCGTACAGCTACTTCTGGTACCAGGCGCGTTCCGACGACATGATCGTTTCCGCCGGTTACAACATCGCCGGACCTGAAGTCGAAGCGGCGCTGCTCAGCCATCCGGCCGTCGCCGAGTGCGGCGTGGTCGGCGCTCCCGACGAGGAACGCGGCGAGATCGTCACCGCCTATGTGGTGCTGCATTCCGGCCGAGACCGCGCCGCTCTGACCAAGGAACTGCAGGAGCACGTCAAGGCGACGATCGCGCCCTACAAATACCCGCGCCGGATCGTCTATGTCGACGAGCTGCCGAAGACGCTGACCGGCAAGCTGCAGCGCTTCGCGCTGCGGCGCATGGCGGCCGGGACGTGAGCGGCGCCAGAGCAATGTTCGGAGTTAACCAGTCCTTTGAGGAACTCCGCTCGTCCCCGCGCAAGCGGGGACCCAGAGCGTTGAAGGACCCTGGATTCCCGCTTTCGCGGGAATGAGCGGAATGCGGATCAACCCGAGCGGATCAGCTGGATTAGAGGGCATTACCCGCGGGTCATTCGGACTTCGACCGGCGGTCCGTTCCGGATCGTCTGGTACACGACGCAGTAGCGTTCGGTCAGCTTCAGCAGTTGGTCAAGCCGCTCCTGCGGCGCGTCGGTGTCGACCTCGAAGGTCAGCCTTATCTGCGCGAAGCCGACCGGCGCCTCCTTGGCGACCCCGAGCGTGCCGCGAAAGTCGAGATCGCCCTCGGCGCGGACAGCGCCGGAACGCAACGGGATCTCGAGCGCGGTCGCGACCGCTTGGAGCGTCACGCCGGCGCAGGCGACGAGGGCTTCGAGCAGCATGTCTCCCGAGCAGAGTTCGAGCCCGGACCCGCCGCTCGCCGGATGCAGGCCGGCGATCGCGAGCGCGCGTCCCGTCTCCACCTTGCAGGCGATGGCGGTCTCGTCGAGCCTTCCCTGCGCGCGCAGCGTAATGCGAGCGGTTTCCGGGTCGGCCTTGTAGCGCTCTTTGATCGGCGCTTGCAGGGCGCGCAAGGCGGCGGCATCCATCATGAGGCTCCCTTTCCGGCAGGCTTCGGCTTGGTTAACGACCGACCAGTACAAAGGAAGCACGGTCCGGCACAAGCCGGATTGCATGTTCCGGGTCCGGCAGGCCGCGAATAGAAGGCGTTAGCCGGTCGCAAGCTAGTTCATCGATTCCGTGGAAGCGGTCATATGGTGGGGATTCATCTGCATTGTGATGGCTTGTACGCTGAGTGATGGCTTGTACGCTGACTTTTGATTCGCGGAACGGAGTCGAAGGTCATGACGGCATGGCGGCGCG
>DASUPI010000357.1:0-3187 GCA_036281135.1 Rhodoplanes sp.
GCCGGTCCACAATCCGACGAGCTACACACTTCATAAGATCGGAGTGCAATTCCGCTTCTCTATTGTCGAAAGGCGATGCGTTTCGGTCCGCTGATATGATCCGGCCGCCGTGCTCGAGAAGATATTCAACGTCCACGGATGGGGGGACGCCTGGCGCAACGGCATTTATGATTTCGTGCATTACCACTCGATGATCCACGAGGTGCTCGGCGTCGCCCGCGGCTCCGCCACGCTTCGGCTCGGTGGCAATAAAGGGCGGACGGTCAAGGTCGCGGCGGGCGACGTGATCATCGTCCCGGCCGGTGTCGGGCACGAATGCCTCAAGGCGAGCACGCCTATCCGCCGACTGGCACCTACAACGAGTGCCGCGACAGCTTTCAGGAGCGCGATAAAGGCGATCACGTCAATCCGCCGTGTGGGCGCGCCCAAGCAGCATCCTCTTCACGGCAGCCGCCACCCACTCTGGTAACGGCGCCGTCGAGCTCCGCTCATCCCCACATACCGCGCATGCGAGCCTTCACGTCGATGGGCTTGCGAGCCGGACGCGCCGGGCGCTGCCAGGTTGCGGCCGGGACCACTACCGGTTCTGGAATGAATCGCGTGCGCTGCGCGTAGACGTGCCGATCCACGAGGCTGCGCTCCCGTGGGTGAAGAAATACTGCGGCACCATCAGATGAAGCTGGTTCTCGGCGCGCGTCATAACAATCTAAAGCCGCCGCCGCTCCTCCTCGATCTTCGGCGTCGAGCCGACGCCAAGGTCGGAGGGAATGCAGCCATCCATCACATGCCGCAATGAAAGCCGCGTCGCCGCTCGCGTGAGAATCTCCACCGCCTTCCTGCCTCGTGACTCAGTCGCTCCCCTCGCGGACCGTTTCGACTTCGAGCGATCCCTTTGCAAGGGGTTGCAGCAGGTCGGCCTCGGGCTTCGTGAGATGAATCCACGATGCCCAATCTTGCGGCCGCAGCACGACGACCTGACGTTTGTGATACGGCGCGACGTCGGGTCCGGGCTTTGTCGTCAGCATCGTGAACGACGGCGGATGATTGCCCTGACCCTCGCGCCACAGGCCGGCGATCGCAGTGATCGGTGAATCTTTCAGCGCGAAGCGATGCTTGGCCTTCGGATATTTTTTGCCCGTGAACTCGAAGAACGCGCTCGCCGGAACGAGACAACGCTTGCTGTCGGCGAAACGCCGCCCTTCCGAACGGAAGTTGAAGACCGGCCCGCCTTTCGGCTCCGATGGTGGAAAGCTGAAGCTCATTTGCGCAAGCTCGATGCCGTTGCCCGCTGCGCGCATCACGGCCCAAGATCGTTAATCCTGATGTCGTCGGCCTGCGGCAAATCGAGTTCGGATTGCTGTGTCGAAATCCCCAGCTCGAGATCCTGCATCATCTTGCAGTATTCGGCCCAGCGGACGTGCTGCTCGTAGTCATTGCACATGGTGACAATGTAGGGCGTAGATGCCGCCGAGACGAGAGCAGGAGCGGGCGTCTCCCTGCGGGACCGGGCTGTCGGCTTCGCTGAAGCCCCGGCTCTGCCGGGTCTTCACCCTTTGGGCTTCCATCCCTGCCGCGGCGCTCGCGGAATCGTTCGATGATTTCGACTCCGCCTGTGCGCGCTGAACGGGCGCAGCAGGAGAGTCAGAGTGCCGTCCGGGTTGGCCGTGACGGGTTGGAGGCCGCGAGAGAGGCTCGCGGCGCCCGTCGCGGAGACCCGCGATGTCGAGACATGCTGTTCGGGCACGCGCCGGCGAGGACCGGGCGAGCCTCTATGACGAAATCACCGACAAGATCCTCGCCGAGTTGGAAGCCGGCCGTGTGCCCTGGGTTCAGCCTTGGGCGACGGCGGTGGCGAAGGCGCCGCTCGCCATGCCGCAGAACGCCTCGACCGGGCGGCAATACAGCGGCGTCAATATCCTCATCCTCTGGGGTGCCGTGATCGAACGCGGCTTCGCAGGGCAAAGCTGGCTCACCTTCCGCCAGGCCCTGTCGCTCGGGGGGCACGTCCGAAAGGGCGAGCGCGGCACCACTGTCGTCTATGCCGACCGCTTCGTCCCGAACGACGAGAAGAGGCGCGCCGCTGAAACCGGCGAAGATGCTCAGGCCATTCCGTTCTCGGCATGAGCGAGGAAGACATCGCGCCCTGCCGGCGATGGAGGCGCAGTCTCAATTGGCGAAGATATTAATTTAGCCGGGAATCCGGGAATGGCAGGAACTCCCGCTTCCACGGGAGGAACCGCTGGTAATGGAGGACACGGAGGCGCATCTCCCAACGGCGGACCCGGCGGTCATGTGGTAACCCGGCTATTGCCGGGATTGTGGGCAGCGCGTTTGGTGGAGGAGGTGGCGGAGGCGGCGGTTCGGACGGAAGCAGCTCAAATCAAACTGCAGGCGGCAACGGCGGCGCGGGCGGCCTTATCATCTACGTATACGCCACCTCATCGCCGAACGCCGCGGGCAACGACTACGCGGAAATGTTCCCGGTCTCCTACCCCGGCATCACCGCCGGAGACATCGTCGCGGTGAATGCGGGCGTGCCAGTGAGTATGAAGCTCGCGGCGGCAGGCGAGGGTGCGCCGCTCGCGGGTATCATCGCGACGAATCCCGGGCAGGTCTTGGGAGACCTGAGCGCGACGGGGCAGCGGCCCGTCGCGCTCTCGGGCCGCGTTCCTGCGAAGGTGAATCTTGAAGGAGGCCCCATAGCCATAGGCGACCGCATAGCGCCTTCTTCCGTGCCCGGCGTCGGCAAGAAGGCCGGGCCGTTCGACGATTCCGTGGGCATCGCGCTCGAAGCATTCTCCGGCTCGGACGGCTCCTCGCAAGGCAGCGTCACCGTGTTCCTCGACCTGCAACGAGGAATCAACATTGACCAGATCGGCATGACGCTTCTCGGCGCGAGTGCGACCACAACAGCAGGCACACCATTCGACATCGTCGGCACCCTTCTTTCTTCGATCGTTTCTCGCATCACCGCACCCGCGGCGAGCACGACGGCAACCTCTTCCGCCGCAACCTCGACATCCGCAACATCGACTGTAAGAACGTCCACCACTGCTACATCGACTCCTTCCATCGCGGACGCGTTCTTCGGTGCTCTCTTCTCCCGCATCGAGCAATGATTCGCCGACGCCACCAACGGCATCACCGATTTCTTCGTCGAAACAATTTACGCTAAGAAGCTCTGCGC
>DASUPI010000358.1:0-7740 GCA_036281135.1 Rhodoplanes sp.
TGCGCGCCAATCTCATGCACCGAAAAGACGCCACCCGCTTGCGTCAGATCCAATCCCCCCGCAAATCGACTCCCGTCAATTGGACCTCAACTGGGGAAATACATGAACCGGACAGCCGTGGGTCAAGCCCGCGTATGACGAGTCACTAATTGCGACGCCGGTATCATTTGATCGATCATCCATTTGTGTTCGTGCGGGTCACGCTTAGCCCACGTCGTTGCGCTACTGTCGCGCGGACGACGAACGGCATGGAGCGCCCGTGACGCCCGCCGCCTTGAGCAAAAACTTGTTCTCCGCCGTGATCGGGCTCGTTCTGGCATGGACAGGGCCTGCTTTCGCGCAGCCGTCCGCGCCAACGCCGCCTGCGCCGAAGCCAGAGATGACCGAGTCCTGCCCCGGCCTCATCTCCTCCGCGCCGAGGCGCGTTGTTCCGGCGGGCTTCCGACAGGCCGCGCTCGCCGCCGATCAGGTGCGCCTGACCTATGTCGGTCACTCGACCTTCCTGATCGAGAGCCCGCAGCTCGTACGCGTCGCAACCGACTACAACGACTATGTCAGGCCGCCGGTCGTCCCCGACATCGTCACGATGAACAAGGCGCATTCGACGCATTTCAGTCTCAACCCGGATCCCGGCATCAAGCTCGTCCTGCGCGGCTGGAGCGACGACGGCAAACCGGCCGCGCACGACCATGTTCTCGGCGACGTGCGGGTGCGCAGCGTCGCCACCAATATCCGCACCTGGGGCGACGACGGCGCCGAACGCCACGGCAACTCGATCTTCATCTTCGAGGCGGCCGCGCTGTGCATCGCCCATCTCGGTCACCTGCATCACACGCTGACGCAGCAGCAGCTTAACGAGATCGGTCGCGTCGATATCGTGCTGGCGCCGGTCGACGGGACCTACACACTCGACACCGAGGGCATGCTGGAGGTGCTGCAGGCGCTCAAGGCGCCGCTGATGATCCCGATGCACTATTTCAGCAGCTACACGCTG
Source organism: Rhodoplanes sp. (assembly GCA_036281135.1). Taxonomy (GTDB): domain Bacteria; phylum Pseudomonadota; class Alphaproteobacteria; order Rhizobiales; family Xanthobacteraceae; genus Rhodoplanes. The sequence goes on from DASUPI010000358.1 coordinate 995, forward strand.
GACCGCTTTCTCGACCGCGCGCGCAGCGAATACGACGTCGAGATTGCCGACACGCCCGCCGTGGTGATTTCCAAGGCGACGCTGCCGGGCAAGCCGAAGGTCCTCGTGCTGCCGGGGCGCTGAGTTCGAGCCGCTTTCACCCCTCCCCGGTGGGGAGAGGTGAAGCTCACGCTGTTTCGATCGCTGATTCGATCACGCAGGGCCAAGGCCTGACTTGATTACACCGAAGCCGGCTGTGCGCCGATCCGGTTCTTGAAATAGTCCGGCGCGGGGAGATCGACGAACACGCTGTTCGAAGGCGCGCTGCCTTGCCCGCTCGCCGCATAGGCGCGCACGTAATAGCGGTAGCGGCGGCCGGCGAGCAGGTTCTCGTCCTCCCAGCGCGTGACCTTGACCGCATCCTCGAAGCTGACATTGCCTCGATCGTCGCAGCGGTGGACGTCGTAGCGCGCCGCGCCCACAGCCTTTTTCCAACGCAACAGCACCGTGCCGTTGTTGCCGACCGTCGCCTTCAGCTCGGCGCCGGCCGCTCCCCAATCCGGCGCGCCCGCGGCGCGATCGTCGGGCGGCGCCTGCAGCGAGCCTTGCGGCCACAGGCTGCAGATCACGCGCGTATGGGTGCCGTCGAGATGCTTGCACACATTGCAGTAGTCGCAGCGGATGATGCGGTCGCGCTCGTCCGCTCGCACCTTCTTCGGCCAGTCGGGGTCGGCGAGCAGGCCGCGCGCGATGCCGATGATGTCGACCTTGCCTTCGGCGAGCAGGCGCTCGGCGTCGTCCGGGTCGGAAATCTTGCCGGTGGTCGCGACCGGCGTGTCGTAGCCATGCGCCTTCACATAGGCCTTGATCTCCGCCGAGAAATGCGCGTGCGGCACGTTCGGATACCAGGCGCCGGGCATGCAGCGGTCGCCCGAATAGCCGGTGTAAGGGTAGGGGACCTGGCCGGGCGCGTGGATCGCATCCTCGAACTTGCCGCCGACCGAGAGCGACAGGTAGGCCGCGCCGAGCTCCGCCAGCCTGAGCCCGATCAGCTTCGCGTCATTGACGGTGAAGCCGTCCTTGATGAATTCGTCGGCGAGAAAGCGCACCCCGACGGGAAAATCCTTGCCGACCTTGCGCTCGATCGTCTCCATCACCCGGCCGATCAGGCGCAGACGGCCTTCGAGCGTTCCGCCGTAATCGTCCTGGCGCGGGTTCACGCGCGACACGAACGAGGCGAGCGTATAGGCGTGCGCGGAATGCAGTTCCGCGCCGTCGAATCCCGCCTCGCGCGCGCGGGCCACCGCATCGCCGAACTCCTCGACGATCTGGTCGATGTCGGCGAGCGAGAGCATGTCGACGGTCTGCCGCCAGCCGGACTTCGCCACTTTGAGGAAATGGATGATCTGCGGCACGACCTTGGAGTCGGAGACATCGTGGATGCGCCGCACGAGTTCCGTGAGCCCGGGAACATAGGCATTGTCGCTGATGCGCAGCAGCGGGCCGGACTTCGCCTGATGCACCGCCATCGCCTCGACCACGATCAGCCCGACGCCGCCCTCGGCGTAGCGCACATAGCGGTCGATGATGGGCTGGTTGACGAAGCCGTCTTCGCCCGACAGCCGCGTCACCATGGCGGGGACCATGATCCGGTTCGGCAGGACCATCCCTTTGACGTCGAGCGGTTCGAACAGCCTCATCCTATTGCTCCCGCGATCCGGTGTTTCGATTCTGCCGCGCACAGCGCGAGCGGTTAGGCAGGCCGGCTACATCAGCTCGCCGCCGTCGACCATGATGCTCTGGCCGTTGATCGAGGCGGCGGCCGGCAGGCAGAGCCAGCCGACCGTCTCCGCGACCTCCTCGGGCTTGATCAGGCGTCCTTGCGGATTATGCGCGACAAGCTCTTGGATGGCCTGTTCGCGCGTGCGCCCGGTCTTGTTGACGATGTTGGCGATCGTCGTCGCGACGATGTCGGTCTCGGTGTAGCCGGGACAGACCGCGTTGACAGTGACGCCGCTGCGGGCGATCTCGCGCGCGAGCGAGCGCGTGAGCCCGATCAGTCCGTGCTTCGCCGCGCAATAGGCGGCGACATAGGGGTAGCCGGTATGGCCGGCGGTGGACGCGACATTGACGATCCGTCCGCGCCCCGCCTTCACCATCGGCCCGAGCACTTGGCGGATGCAGAGATAGGGCCCGGTGAGGTCGACATCGATCAGGCGCTGCCAGAAGGCGCGGTCGGTCTTGCCGAACGGCGCCGCTTCGGCGATGCCGGCATTGTTGACGAGGATCTGCACCGGCCCGAAGCCTTCGACGGCCTTGGCAAAGGATGCGACCACGCGCGCTTCGTCCGTCACGTCGATCGGCACGGCCTGCGCGCGGCCGGAACGCGCTTCCTGCAGCCGCGCGACCTGATCGGCGAGCGACGCCTCGCTGCGCGCCATCAGCGTGACGTCGGCGCCGCGCCGCGCCAGCGCTGCTGCAATGGCGGCGCCGATCCCGCGCGAAGCGCCGGTCACGACCGCATGCTGGCCCCGCAGCGGCGCGCCGCTCGTCGGGTCGTTTGCAATTGTCGGCTCGGTCACGTCGCTATCTCCCCTTTGCCGCTTGCGTCGGAGGCCGGGACGCCCATTTCGGCGGCGTTCCGCTCGGCGCTCAATTTGGTCTCGATCATGCGACGCAATTCGCGCCGGAGAATCTTTCCGGCCGGGCTGGTGGGAAAGGAACAAACGACCTCCACCCGTTCCGGCATTTTGAACTTGGCGATCGCGCGGCCGAGCAGGAACGACTTGATCTCCTCCAGCGTGATCTCGGCCTCGCCGGCCGGCATGACGAAGGCGCAGGCCTTCTCGCCATAAGTCGGATCGGGCATGGCGACGACGCAGGCGCTCTTGATCCGCGGATGGGCGAGCAGGTGGTTTTCGACCTCCTCGCAACTGATCTTTTCGCCGCCGCGATTGATCAGGTCCTTGAGCCGGCCTTCGACATACAGATCGTCGCCGATTTTACGCACGGCGTCGCCCATGCGGTAGAAGCCGTCCGCCGTGAACGCGGCCGCGGTCGCCGTCGGCGCGCGGTAGTAGCCGCGAATGGTGTAAGGGCCGCGGCAGACCAGCTCGCCGACCGCGCCGTCGGGCAGTTCGCGCCCCTGTTCGTCGATCACCTTGATCTCGTCGCCCGGCGACACCGGGCGGCCGGAGCTTGTCATGCGGATTTCCTCGGGATCGTCGAGGCGGGTCATGCTGATGAGCCCTTCGCCGGTCCCGAAGCTTTCCTGATAGATGCAGTTCAAGCGCCGCTCGACGCGCGCGCGCAGCTCCGGCGCGAGCTTGGCGCCGCCGCTCATGAACACTTCGAGCGAACTCAGATCGTGCCGTTCCGGCGCGTCGCCGGCGAGCCAGTTCACCACCAGCGGCATCGCTCCCGAGATCACCGTCACGCGCTCGCGCGCGATCAAGGGGAAGACCGTGTCGGCGCTCGCGTCGGGCGCGATCACCGCCGTGCCGCCCGCCGCGAGCGCGCCGAGCACGCCGGGGCAGCCGAGCGTGTAATTGTGCGACATCGGCAGCACGGCGAGGAAAACCGTCTCCGGGCCGAAGCCCGCAATGCGTCCGCATTGCCGGCAATTGTAGACATAGTCGTTGTGGGTGCGCGGAATGAGCTTGGGGACCCCGGTGGTTCCGCCCGACAAGAGCATCAGCGCGACGTCGTCGGCGGGCGGCGCCAGCGCGTCGATGACGCCTTCCGCGACGCCGCCGGGACGAGCCATGTCCGCAAGCGAGACCTGTCCGGGCCACGGCTCGCCGGCGATGAAGGTCAGGCGCAGCGACGGCGATCGGCGCGCGATGTCGGCGGCCATCGGGCGATAGTCGAAATCGCGCAGGCGATCGGGCCCGAAATAGGCGACCGCATCGGCATGCTTGACGAAATAGGCGACCTCGTCGGCGCGGTGCGCCGGCAGCGCCAGCACGGGAATGACGCCGATGCGCAAGAGTGCGAAGAAGGTGACGACGAGGTCGAGCCCGTTCGGGAGCTGCATCACCACGCGGTCGCGCGGGCGAAGGCCCGCGGCGGCGAGGCCGCCCGCCACGCGGCCGATCCGCTCGCCGAGATCGCGATAGCTCGTCCGGCGATCCCGGCAGACGATCGCGATTTTGTCCGGCGCGCGTGCAATCACGCGCTCCAGCATCTGCCAGAGCGTGATGTCCTCCCAATGGCCCTTCTCGCGGTAGAGGCGCGCAAACTCCTCCGGCCAGGCTCTACAGCCTTCGAGCATAAAGGCGCTCCTCCGTCGTCTGCGCGCACGCACGACATTTTTTAGCGTCGCGCTCCGGCAATCCGGGCAGTGCGCCGATTGTTCAAACTTGAACTTTATAGGAGCTTTGCGCCGGCGGCTCCTTGATTCCGATCAAACCGTACGCGCGGCCGCCCGGCCGCTGGTCGGGCCGCGTACGGAACACAGCGAGATTGTGTTTCGACGGGCTCATGATTTGCTCTATCGTCCCGGAATCCTCTAGAAAGTCCGGCGGGGGCGCGTCGCGCAGGCCGGGCCATGAGCGAATGCAAGAGGCGTTTGCGCGGCCCGCGGTGGTGGATTCACGCACAAGCGTCGCCGCCGGCTTGGGAAGATACAATGGTCAGGAAGGAACGCGCGCGCAGGGCCGGTTCGATCGAGACCGGGGTGTGGTTGCGGCTGTTGAGCTGCACCAACATCATCCTTCGCCATCTGCGGCGCAATCTGAAGGATGCATTCGCGCTCACGATGCCGCGCTTCGATCTGCTGGCGCAGGTCGCGCGCCCGCCGCTCGGCCCCTCGCTCGGCGAGCTCTCGCGGAAACTGCTGGTCACCAAGGGAAACATCACCGACATCGTCGCGCGCCTCGAAGCGGTCGAGCTGATCGAGCGGCGGCGCGACGATGCGGACGGCCGGATTCAATATGTGTTTCTCACCTCGTCCGGGCGGAAGCTCTTGGACGAAATTCTTCCGGTCCATGACAAGTGGCTGAAGGACCTCATGCAGGAACTCAGTCGCGACGAGCTCGAGACGCTCTACGACGCGCTCGGCGTCCTCAAGGCCGCGCTGAAGCGCATGGATCAGCGCGTGACCGAACCTGAACTCGCGCTCGAGGGCGAAGAGGGGGAAGCCGGCATGCGGGTCAGCCGCTAAGCGGACTCCGCGCCGCGCCCGCCGCCTCCGTTCGCAGGGCAAGCGCGGCATCGACCGCGGGCATGACGGCGCCGATCGGGAGTTCGTCGAGGCACCGGCTGATGCTGCTGATGTGCCGTTCGCAGCCTTCGAGCCGGCAGGGCAGGCAGGGCTGCGGGTTCTGCACGATCCACACATTGCCGCGGCGCTGGATCGTTCCCGACATCTCCCACGGCATGGGCAGGCCGTCGACCGGCCACGGTCCCCAGATGCGCGGATCGGTCGGACCGAGCAGCGCGACGGTGGGACAGCCGGTTGCGGCGGCGAGATGGGTGACCGAGGTGTCGGGGCCCACATAAACCCGGGCGCCGGCGATCAGCGCGGCAAGGTCCGGAAATCTCAGCACGCCGTCGCGCCGTACCGCGGGAAGTCCCGACCAGATGTCGTCGAGATAGCGGCGATCGGCTTCCGAAGGGCCGCCGGTCGCGACCACGGCCAGCCCGCGCGCGGCGAGCTCGCGCGCGAGCGCGCGCCAGCCGGCGGTGTTCCACCGCTTGTAGCGGAACATCGGGGCGGCATGGATGACGGCGTAGGGAACATCCGGGCGCACGGCGTCGCCTCCGCCCGCCGGGCAGACGAGTTCGGCGATGCGCGGAATGCCGAGCGCATCGGCGAGCCGCAGCACATCCTCGACGCGATGAACGACCTCGGCGACCGGGATGCTGCGCGTGAGGGTGGCGCGAAGAAGCGGCGCGCCCAGGCGCTCGGCCACCGGCGCAGCGCGCCGGCGTCCGGCTAGGATCGCGAAATAGGTCGGCCGGTCGCCCGTCTGGGTCGATACCGCAAGGTCGTAGCGGCGATACAGCCGCGCGGCGAGCGCGAGGCTCTGCGCGACGTTCGGCCGGGCCGGCATCACGACCACGCCGTCGAGATCGGGATTGCCGGCGAGAATGCCCTCGGTGCCGGCGAAGACGAGCGCCTCGATCTTGGCGTCGGGCCAGGCGCGCCGCAGGCTGCGCATGAGCGGCGTCGCGAGCAGGACGTCGCCCAGGCGGCGCAGCACCACCACCAGGATGCGCGGCCGCGGCGGAAGGTCGAGGCGGCTCATGGCCGGCGCCGCGGGCGCGGGCGCCAGCGCGGCCGGCGAGCGCGAGCCGCGCATCACGAGGCCGCCCAGGACGCCGACGCCGAACGCATAGGTCCAGCCCTGGGTGAAGTCGAACAGATGCGAGTTGAACAGCGACGACACGATGTTCTGCGCGACCACGACGAGGCCGATCCAGCCGGCAAGACCGCCGCCGCGAAACAGGAAGAGATGGGCGATCCACATGGCGGCGAGGAGCCCCGCGCCCACCAGCCCGAGCTGGATGGCGACGGCAAAGATCTGGTTGTGCGGGTTGGCCGTCACGATCGCTTCGGCGCCGTCGGCGCCGACCGCGGACCGACGAAATGCAGCGGTGATGGCGGCCGTTCCATGTCCGAGAACGGGCGCTTGTTCGACCAGGCCGATGGATCGCTGCCAGAAGGCCATCCGCAAGCCGCTCGAGGTCAGCACCTGGCCGGCGCGATACTGACCGATGTCGGCGCCGACGACGAGCACGCGCTCCCGCAGAAAGGCGGAGGA
>DASUPI010000359.1:0-2494 GCA_036281135.1 Rhodoplanes sp.
GAGTGGAGGCCACGGCCGGAATTGAACCGGCGTAAACGGTTTTGCAGACCGCTGCGTAACCACTCCGCCACGTGGCCTTGCGCGGATCGGGACGGGCCCGACCCGGTCGGATCGATCGTTAGCGACGCTATACCAGGATGCAACGACAAACGCCAACGCATGTAGGCGGCGCGTCCCGCCCTCGCGCCCTCTACCGGCCGCGCCCTCGCAGCCTGCTCCGCTGACCGGCTGCACTCGATGCGCGCACGCTCGGCTCAGCGCCCTTGACCATTGCGGCGGCGGCAGGTCACACTTGTTCTAAAGAGCGATGCGACAGACGCGCTCGCCGGGAATGACGGCGGCGGCGTCCCGTCCACGGCGATCAGAAACAATGGATCGGGAGCAAGGAGGCGCGCCAATGCCCGCCGTTTCATTGACGGTGAATGGGAAGCCCGTCCGTGCCGAGGTCGAGCCGCGCACCCTGCTCGTGCAGCTCCTGCGCGACAATCTGCGGCTCACCGGCACGCATGTCGGCTGCGACACCTCGCAATGCGGCGCCTGCGTCGTGCATGTGGACGGCAAGGCGGTGAAATCCTGCACCATGCTGGCGCTGCAGGCCGACGGGACCGACGTGCTCACCATCGAGGGACTTGCGCCGGGCGACGCGCTGCATCCCATGCAGGAGGCGTTTCGCCAGAACCACGGGCTGCAATGCGGCTACTGCACGCCGGGCATGATCATGACCGCGATCGACATCGTTCGCCGCAAGGGCAATGAGCTCGACGAGCGCACGATCCGCGAAGAACTCGACGGCAATCTCTGCCGCTGCACCGGCTACCACAACATCGTCAAATCGATCGCGGCCGGCGCGCGGGCGATGGCGTCGGACGCAGCGGCGCCGCAAGCCCCCGAATAACGAAAGCGACCGAGCGCCAGCAAGAGCGGTCGTTGCAGAGGAAACGGGCTGGCGAGGAGTTTGGGCCATGAGCGCGACAGGCGTGGGCGCATCGGTTCGGCGCAAGGAGGACTTCCGCTTCGTCACCGGGCGGGGCCAATACACCGACGACATCGCCCGGCCCGGTCAGACGAACGCGGTGTTCGTCCGCTCGCCGCATGCGCACGCGACCATCAAGCATATGGAGACGAGCGCCGCCGCGGCGATGCCGGGCGTGCTCGCCGTCCTCACCGGGGCCGATTTCGCCGCCGCCAAGCTCGGCAGTCTCATCTGCGGCTGGATGATTCATTCGAAAGACGGCTCGCCGATGAAGATGGCGCCGCATCCGGCGCTCGCGAGCGGCAAGGCCTGTTATGCCGGCGAGCCGGTCGCCATCGTGGTCGCCGAAAGTTTGGCGCAGGCGCGCGACGCGGCCGAGCAGGTCGCGGTCGATTACGGCGTGCTGCCGGCGGTGGTCGATCCGGCGGGCGCGCAATCGGCCGACGCCCTGCAGATTCACGCGGTCGCGCCGAACAACACGATCTTCGAATGGCATCTCGGCGACGCGCAGGCGACCGATGCGGCGCTCCGCGCCGCGCGGCACGTGACGCGGCTCGATCTGCGCAACAACCGGCTCGCGCCCAACGCGATCGAGACGCGCGCGGCGATCGCCGAATACGACTCCGGCAATGACAGCTTCACGCTGTGGAACACGACCCAGAACCCGCATGTCGCCCGGCTGGTGCTTTCGGCCTTCATCGGGATCGCCCCGGAGCACAAATTGCGGGTCATCGCCCCCGATGTCGGCGGCGCGTTCGGATCCAAGATCTTCATCTATCCTGAGGAGGTCGCCTGCCTGTGGGCGGCGAAGAAGGTGCGGCGGCCGGTGAAATGGGCAGCCGACCGCACCGAGGCCTTCCTCGCCGACGCGCATGGGCGCGACCATGTCACCCACGCGGAACTGGGCCTCGACGAGAAGGGCAGGATCGTCGGCCTGCGGGTCAAGACGATCGCCAATCTCGGCGGCTACATGTCGACCTTCTCGTCGTCGGTGCCGACCTATCTGTACGCGACGCTGCTCTCCGGCCAGTACGCCATCCCGGCGATCTATTGCGAGGTCGACGCCGTCTACACCAATACGACGCCGGTCGACGCCTATCGCGGGGCGGGGCGGCCGGAGGCGACCTATGTGGTCGAGCGCCTGATCGAGGTTGCCGCGCGCGAGATGGGAATCGACCCGGCCGAGCTGCGCCGGCGCAATTTCATCACGGCGTTCCCGCACCAGACGCCGGTGATCATGACCTATGACTGCGGCGACTATCGCGCCTCGCTCGACAAAGCGCTCGAGCTTGCCGGCTATCAGAGCTTCGGCGAGCGCAAGCGCGAGGCGGCGCGGCGCGGCCGGCTGCGCGGCATCGGCCTCTCGACCTATATCGAGGCCTGCGGCATCGCGCCGAGCCAGGCGGTCGGCTCGCTCGGCGCCGGCGTCGGCCTGTGGGAGTCGGCGGAGGTGCGGGTCAATCCGACCGGCACGGTCGAGGTCCTCACCGGCTGCCACAGCCACGGCCAGGGGCACGAGAC
>DASUPI010000360.1:0-2203 GCA_036281135.1 Rhodoplanes sp.
CTCGCCGCGTCGCCGGCGCTGGCGCTCAGACGACTGGGCCCGTTTGTTTCGGGCAGCGGCGGAAAGGACGCCTGCCGCTGGAGCGAGCCCGGCTCCGGAATCATCGGGGCGAAGTCGTCGCCATAGCCGAAACTGCTGAGGCTCGGCGCCGGCAACTCGGCGTCCTTGGCGTGTGCGAGGGTGGTGACCGGCTCATCCTGCGGCTGCAAGCGCGGCCAAGGCGTTTTAGGCGGCAGCGGGATCTGCCCCCGCGCGACCGCGTAGAAGCGCAGGCGCGGCACGGCGATGGCCTCGCCGGGGGAGAACGAATTGGCGAGGCCGAAGCTCACCGGCGCAGGGGCCGGCAGGACCGACTCGACGAGCAGAAGTTCGATGCTCAGCTCCGGCGACGGCCACTTGCCGTTCCTGTGAACCAGCCATTGCGAGGGAAGCGTCGCCGTCTTGGCGCGATCCGGCGTCGCCGGCTCGACATGGACGATGCGATAGCCGCGGCGCTTCAACTCGCTGAGGATGACCGGCATGGCGAGCGCGGTCGCCGGTTTGATGTCGTGCAGGAGCAGCATGCCGCGACCCCTGGCTTCGATCCGCTGCAGGGCGCGCGCCGCGATTTCGTTGGCCGAGATGTGCTTCCAGTCGTCAGCGGGGAAATCGGCGCTCCAGGTCATCAGTGTCCGGCTGGCGAGGTAACGCTCGATCGTGTCGCCCCGCATGAGGCCGGGAATGCGGAAGAAGGGCGCAACCGCGTTGCGATCGCCCAGCGCGGCGGCGACCGAGGCGATCCCGCCTTCGACCTCCGCATCCGCCTGTTGCGGCAACATGCGATGGAACGTGAACGGGTGGCTGTTGCTGTGCGTGCCGATCGTGTGGCCTTCGGCGTGTATCCGCCGCACCAGATCGGGATTGGCTTTCGCCATCTGGCCAACGAGGAAGAAGGTGGCCTTGACGCATTCGGCGGCGAGCAGGTCGAGGACGCGGCTGGTGTAGGGGGGAAGCGGGCCGTCGTCGAATGTGAGCACGACCTCCCGGTCGGCGAGCGGCAGCGTCTCGGAATACTGCATCATCCCCAGACGGATATGTTCGTTCGGGTCGACGACCAGAGTGCGGCTCGTCCCGAGCGCGTCCGGTTTGCCCCGGCATTCGGCCGCGTGCGCCGGACCTGTCGCGATCAGCGCGAGCAAACCGGCGGCTGCGCTCAGCGCGCGAAGGTCGATCAAGGTCCCCCCCGATCCTTTATAGAACTAGTCCTTTCATAGTTCCGTCCATTCGTAACGGCCCAATTAATAAAATAGAGTGCATAAGCGTTGAAAATGCGGTCAGCGTGCTCAGCGTGCATCAAATTCGACGACCGTTATACGTAGAACAACTGATGGGTCCAGGCGAGGCGGCCGCGAAACGCCGAGCACCGCTCGCCAAAGTAGCGGAAATCACAGACGGCTCGCGGCGATTCGCCGCCGCGTCATAATCCTGTTGCCCGCGGTTTGCACAGGTCGGCACGCGCCCGCAGAGCTCGGGCATGTGCGCCGCTCGATGGAAGGATGCGATGCTCGAGGCAGAAGGCCACACCCCGGCAGGCAGCGACGACTCGGTGCTGCGCGACGACGAGGGCGCGATCGGCGCCGAGTTCGTTGCGCGCGTCCGCACCGCAGTCGAAGCGGCCGATGCGGCGACGCTGCGCGGTCTCGTCGGCGACCTGCATGAAGCCGATCTCGGCGACCTGATCGAAGCGCTCGATCAGGATGAACGTCCCCGCCTGATCGAGCTGATGGGCGCCGATTTCGACTTCACGGCGCTCGTCGAAGTCGACGATGCGGTGCGCGAGGAAATTCTCGACGAGCTGCCGCCCGAAACGGTCGCCGAGGGCGTGCGCGAGCTCGATTCCGACGACGCCGTCTACATCCTCGAAGACTTGCCGCACGACGAGCAGGAGGAGATTCTCGAGCAGCTCCCGCCGCCCGAGCGCGTCGCGCTGACCCGCAGCCTGCAATATCCCGAGGACTCCGCCGGCCGGCGGATGCAGACCGATTACATCGCCGTGCCGCCTGATTGGCGGGTCGGCCATGCGATCGATTACATGCGGGAGACGGCCGACCTTCCCGACCGGTTCTACGAGCTTTACGTGGTCGACGACGACTCCCGCCTGCTGGGCGCGGTGAGCCTCGATCGGCTGTTGCGAACCAAGCGTCCGACGCTGATTTCCGAACTG
>DASUPI010000361.1:0-9452 GCA_036281135.1 Rhodoplanes sp.
TCGCCGACCTTTCGCAGGTTCCCGGCGTGAGTTCGGAAACGGCGCGGCGAATATACGAGTATTTTCACGAGCCCTCCCGCTGATTGGTTCAGCCTTTTCCAAAATCCGAAGCCGCACGAGGGCTGTTGCGGAAGCGGCCGAGCGGCTATCTTACCCGCCATGGAGATCGCGACGTCGAGCACTGTGCGGCCGCGGACATTCGCGCTGCCTAACACGCTGACCTATGCGCGCATCGCTGCGGTGCCGCTGGTGGTGGCCTGCATGTATTGGCAGGACATCCTCCAAGGCGGGATATGGCTCCGCTGGGTCGCGCTCGCTCTCTTCATCACGGCGGCGGTCACTGACGTTCTCGACGGCTATTTCGCCCGGAGCTGGGGCCAGCAATCGAACTTCGGGCGCATGCTCGATCCGATCGCCGACAAGCTGCTCGTGTCGTCCTGCCTGCTGATGCTCGCGGCCGACGGAACCATCCGGGGATGGTCCCTGTGGGCCGCGATCGTCATCCTCTGCCGCGAAATCCTGGTGTCGGGTCTGCGCGAATATCTCGCCGAGCTGCGCGTCAGCGTCCCGGTGACGGCTCTCGCCAAGTGGAAGACCGCGCTGCAACTCGTCGCCGTCGGCTTCCTGCTCGCCGGCAATGCGGGCGACCAGTTGATCTTCGCCGTGGTGGACTTGGGCTTTCCGATCGTCACCTTTATCGGGCTGGCGCTGCTTTGGGCGTCGGCGCTGCTGACGCTCTACACCGGCTACGACTACTTCCGCGCGGGTCTGCATCACCTGACCGACAATTGAGTCGGACGAGGACGAGACGAGTGAAAGTTCTTTACTTCGCCTGGGTGCGCGAGCGCATCGGAAAGACGGAGGAGGCGATCGAGCCGCCGGCCGGCGTCGAGACCATCGGCGAACTGATGGTCTGGCTCGCCGGACGGGGCGACGAATATGCGCATGCGTTCGAGCATCCGAAATCGATCCGCGCGGCGATCGACCGCGCGCATGTACGGCCGGATGCGACCATTGCCGGGGCGCGCGAGATCGCCTTCTTTCCGCCGATGACGGGGGGATAGGAGCCGCATGGCGACGATCCGCCTGCAGCGCGAGGATTTCGACGCCGCCGCCGAAACCGCGGCGCTTATGCGCGGGCGCACCGATATCGGCGCGGTGGTTACCTTGACCGGCATCTGCCGCGGCGCTGACGGCGAGGAGCGGATCGCGGCGATGACGCTCGAACATTATCCCGGCATGGCGGAAGCGGAGATCGCGCGGCATGTCGCCGAGGCGGAAAGCCGCTGGCCGCTTCTCGGCGTCACGGTCATCCATCGCCACGGCCGGCTCGTTCCGGGCGACAATATCGTGCTGGTCGCAACCGCGGCGGCCCACCGCGGGGATGCCTTCGCCGCGGCCGAATTCCTGATGGACTATCTGAAGACCCGCGCGCCGTTCTGGAAACAGGAGGAGCGGGCGGGCGCAACCGCCTGGGTCGCCGCGACCGAAGCGGACGACGCCGCGGCGGACCGATGGGCCGCGGCTGCCGGCAGCCGCGACGCCGCCGAGTGAGCGCTCGCCGCGCAAGAAGACAAAGTCACCGATCGCCCGACCGGAGGACTTCCATGCCCCGCATCACGGCCATGCTTTCCATCGTGGCGCTGACAGCGCAAAGCGCGATTTGCACGCCGCCGGCGCTCGCCGCCGAACCGAGCTACTATCCGTTACCCGCGGGGTCCGGTCCGCACGATGTCGCGCCCGCACCCGATGGGACCGTGTGGTACACGGGCCAACGGAGCGGCGTGCTCGGCCGCCTCGACCCCAAGTCCGGACAGACTGAGGAAATCCCGCTCGGTCCTGGCGCTTCTCCGCACGGGGTCATTGTCGGCCCTGACGGCGCCGCCTGGGTCACCGAGGGCGGCCAGAACGCAATCGCCCGGGTCGACCCGGCGACCAAGGCCGTGAAGCTGTTTCCGCTGCCGAAGGAGTTTCCCGACGCCAATCTCAACACGGCGACCTTCGACAACAAGGGCGTGCTCTGGTTCACCGGCCAGAACGGGGTCTATGGCCGCCTCGTTCCGGCGACCGAAAAGATCGAGGCCTGGGCCGCGCCAAGGGGACGCGGGCCCTACGGCATCACGACGACGCCCTCCGGCGTTGTCTGGTACGCCTCGCTCGCCGGCGACCATATCGCGCGGATCGACACCGAAACCGGCGCCGTGATGGTGGTCGATCCGCCCAAGCCCGGCTCGGGCCCGCGCCGGATCTGGTCGGATTCGAAAGGGATTCTGTGGGTCAGCCTGTGGCGCTCCGGCGGAATCGGGCGTTACGATCCCGCCGCGAAGGCTTGGAAAGTCTACCCGATGCCGAAGAGCACAACCGGCGCCTATTCGGTCTATGTCGACGACAAGGACCGGGTCTGGGCCACCGACTGGCCCGCCAATGCGACTTCGATCCGAGGACCGAGACCTTTGAGACCTTCGCGAGCGACAAGAAAGGGGCAAATGTCCGCAAGATGCTCGGCCGGCCGGGGGAAGCATGGGCTGCGGAGTCGGGCACGAACCGGCTGGCGGTGGTGCGGGACTGAGCGCTGCGACGGGGCCTGCCCGGCCCAACGAAAGATAATCCGAGCTGCCAATTAACCAGCCCACCCTTGACCCACGTCAAGGCCGAAGCCTGCACAATCCGCCCTCTCCGGCGTGCAGGAGCGCGGGGATCAAGCCGGAGTCTCGGTAAGTAAAAACAGAAACAAGCTGGTGGGCCTGCGCGTCGGCCCAATCGGCTCCTCCGCCTGCCTGGATCCAAGCACGCGATCGCAAAGCGAGATCATGTCCTCAGCCCACCCGTCCAAGAACTCGAAGGGGCTAGTCGTCGGGGCTATCGGCGTCGTATTCGGCGATATCGGCACGAGCCCGCTTTATGCGATCAAGGAAACCTTTGGCGGCCAACATGCGATGCCGGTCGAGCCGGAAAGGGTGCTGGGCGTCGTCTCCCTCGTATTCTGGACCATCATGGCTTTGGTGACGGTGAAGTACGTCGCGATCATCATGCGCGCCGACAACCGCGGGGAAGGCGGAAGTCTCGCGTTACTCGCGTTGGTGACCGACCTGACCAAGAACTCGAAAGCAACCTACTTTGTGACGATGCTCGGCATCTTCGCCGCCGCGCTGTTCTACGGCGACAGCATGATCACCCCGGCCATATCGGTCCTTAGCGCGGTCGAAGGCCTCGACATCGTCGCTCCCCAGTTCAAGGCTTATGTCCTCCCGATCACCATAGCGGTTTTGTGCGTGCTGTTCTGGATTCAGCGACGCGGCACGGAGATCATCGGGGCGCTGTTCGGGCCGGTCATGTGCCTGTGGTTCGCAACGCTCGCGGTGTTGGGCATCGTGAACATCCTGCACGAACCGGCCGTGATGGCCGCGCTGAACCCCTTTTATGGCGCCGAACTGATCATTCAGCATCCGTGGCAGAGCTTTCTTGCCCTCGGCGCGATATTTCTCGCCGTGACCGGCGGCGAAGCCTTGTATGCCGACATGGGCCATTTCGGACGATTCCCGATCCGGATCGCTTGGTTCTGCCTCGTGCTGCCGGCGCTGGTGTTGAACTATTGCGGGCAAGCGGCCTTGCTCATTCACGACCCGTCCAGCGTGGCGAACCCGTTCTACCTGCTGGCGCCCGAATGGGCGCTCGTGCCGATGGTGCTGCTGTCCACCGCGGCGACGGTGATTGCGTCCCAGGCGGTGATCTCAGGCGCATTTTCGGTCGCTCGTCAGGCGGTTCAACTCGGCTATCTTCCGCGCATGACGATCACGCACACCTCCTCCAGCGAGGCGGGTCAAATCTACGTCCCGTTCACGAATTTGACTCTCTTCATCGGGGTGATCGGGTCGGTCTTGGTGTTCCAGTCGTCGAGCCATCTGGCGGCGGCTTACGGCATCGCCGTTTCCGGTACGATGATTATCAGCACGATCCTGATCGGCTTCGTAGCGGTGCAGGTTTGGCGGTGGAGCCCGTGGGTCGCTTTCCCTCTGCTCGGCGTTCTCGTGTCGATCGACGCGCTCTTCTTTGCGTCCAACATTATCAAGATCGGACAAGGAGGATGGTTTGCGCTAGCGATCGCAGTCGCATCGTTCACGACGCTGACGACCTGGAAGCGCGGCCGCGAACTGGTCCGCAAGCAGCTCGTCGCCAAATCGGTGCCGCTCGTTTCCGTCATCAACTCGCTCGGCCCGCATATCGCCCGTGCGCGCGGCACCGCCGTGTTCATGACCGCGACGACCGAAGGCGTGCCGGCGGCGCTGTTGCACAATCTCAAGCACAATCAGACCGTCCACGAGCGCACCGTGCTGACGACAGTGATGACGGTCGAGACCCCTTACGTGCCCGACGGCGAGCGGATCACCCTGACCGATCTCGGGAGCGGTTTCTACCGGCTCGTGATCCGGTACGGCTTCATGGAGACGCCTGACGTCCCGGAGGCGCTTGCCGCCTGCAAAGCCTATGGGCTCAAATTCGACTTGATGAAGACGTCGTTCTTCTTGAGCCGCGAGACCATCGTGCCGAGTCTTTATCCGGGAATGGCGCGGTGGAGAGAGCTCCTGTTCGCGTATATGGCGCTCAACGCCACCACGGCGATGAAATTCTTCAAAATCCCGACCGAGCGCGTGGTCGAGCTCGGCACGCAGCTCGAGATTTGAGCCAGACGTGGCACTCGATCTCCCGTTTGCGCGGGACGTCGAGCGGCGTAGGTCCGACATGCGCGGATGGCCGCGTCAGGCCGCAGCGGCCTTGCCTTTGGGCTGCACCTCGGCGTGGTAGTCTTCCATCAATTGCTTGGTGATCTCGCCCGGCGTGAAGCGCCAGTCGGCAATCTCGGACACCGGCGTCACTTCCGCCGCGCTGCCGGTGATGAAGCACTCGGAAAACTCGCCGAGTTCCGCGGGCCAGATGCGGCGCTCGACGACCTTGATCCCGCGGCGGCGCGCAAGCTCGATGACCGTCTGCCGCGTGATGCCGGCGAGGAAGCAGTCGGCGATGGGCGTGTGAATCGTCCCGTCTTTGACAAAGAAGATATTGGCGCCGGTGCATTCGGCGACGCGGCCCTGCCAGTCGAGCATCATCGCGTCGGCGTAGCCTTTGCGCTCAGCTCTGTGCTTGGAGACGGTGCAGATCATGTACAGCCCCGAGGCTTTCGCGCCGGACGGCGCGGTCGCAGGATCGGGGCGGCGGTATTCCGCGAGATCGAGCCTGATGCCCTTGAGCCGTTGGGCCGGATTGAAGTAGCTCGGCCACTGCCAGCTTGCGATCGCGAGATGAATCGCATTGGCCTGCGCCGACACGCCCATCATCTCCGACCCGCGCCAGGCGACGGGACGAAGGTAAGCGTCGCGCTGCCTGTTGCGCTCGAGCACGAGCCGCTTGGCGGCGTCGATCTCCGCAACCGAATAAGGAATCTCGAAATCGAGGGCCTGGGCAGAGCGCTTCAGCCGCTCCGAGTGCTCGGTGCTCTTGAAGATTTCCCCGCCATAGGCGCGCTCGCCCTCGAACACGGCGCTCGCATAATGCAGGCCGTGCGACAGCACATGCAGCTTCGCCTCCGGCCACGGAACGAGCTTGCCGTCAAGCCAGATGAAGCCCTCGAGTTGATCGAATGGAACGGCCATGGCAATCCTCCCTGGGACCTCGGCGGAACGGTCGCGACCGGCCCCGTTCTTGCGGCTTTTGCGTCGCGCGGAAAGTCCCGATATGTTTGGCGCGGTCACGAGAGCGCGCTTTCGGATGGCAACGCAACAGCCCGCGCCGATGCCTGTCCCGGCGAATGGGAACCGGGTTCCCGGCGGAAATGCGACCAGACCCACGACAATCACGCGTTTCCCGCTTCCGCCGAACGGGACCGCTTGCGCCAGACCGTTTCACCAAACGCCGCCGAAACGTAACAATCGAACCGAAATATGTCAACATGGCTGACATAAATCTGAGACCCGAGGCGTCCCGGCCCGCGGACCTGCAGGCCGGTCCGGCTGGCGCTTCGCCGGAGCCGGTGTGGGACATCATCGAGCTCGTCTTTTTCGCCTATCGCGACTTCGTCAGCGATCCGGACAGCGTGCTGACCGCTTTCGGGTTCGGCCGCGCGCATCACCGTGTGCTGCATTTCGTCAACCGCAATCCCGGACTGAAAGTTGCCGAGCTGCTCGAAATCCTGAGAATCACCAAGCAGTCGCTCGGACGCGTGCTCAAGCAGCTCGTCGACGAAGGCTATGTCGAGCAGCGGGAAGGCGCAACCGATCGCCGACAGCGCCTGTTGTTCGTGACGCCGAAAGGCGCAGCTCTGGCCATGAAGCTCGCAGGTCTCCAGACCCAACGCATCGCCCGCGCGTTCGCGGAACTCGGGCCGGAAGCGCATGCAGCGGCCAGCCGCTTCCTGATCGCCATGATCAATCCCGACGCGCGCGCCGATGTGCTCGACTTCATCAGTCGTCCAGGCCGCCGGCAATGGCCGCGATCGTGACCGAGGAGAGCGGCATGCCGGTGGCGCCTGTCGCCCTTCCCGACGACGCGCCGCATCTCCTGATCGTCGACGACGATCGGCGCATCCGCGATTTGCTGTCGCGTTATCTCAACGCGGAGGGCTACCGCGTCACCACGGCGGTGAATGCCGCCGACGCCCGCGCCAAGTTGGCCGGCCTGAGTTTCGATCTCCTGATCCTCGACGTGATGATGCCGGGCGAGACCGGCTTCGATCTCGTCAAGTCGATCCGCGTCACGTCGAGCGTGCCTATCCTCATGTTGACCGCGCTGGCGGAGAAGGAGGACCGCATCGGCGGGCTCGAGATCGGCGCCGACGATTACGTCGCCAAGCCGTTCGAGCCGCGCGAGCTGTCGCTGCGGGTCGCGAGCATTCTGCGACGCACGCAGCCGGTCCCGACGCCCATCCCCGAGCAGGTGTGCTTCGGGCCGTTCGTGTTCGACAATATGCGCGGGGAACTGCGCCGCGGCGACGAGGTCATGCACCTCACGGACCGCGAACGGGAGATGCTGCGCATGCTCGCAGCGGTGCCGAACGAGACCGTGTCGCGCCTCGCGCTCGCCGGCAACGGCGCCGCCCCGGGAGAGCGGGCGGTGGACGTGCAGATCAATCGCCTGCGGCGGAAGATCGAAACCGACCCGGCGAACCCGCTCCTCATCCAAACGGTGCGCGGGATCGGCTACCGGCTGGTGGTGGCGACATGACAAGCATCGACCTCGGCCTGTCGCATTTGCGCTCGGCGGCGGATCGGTTCGCGACGTTCTGGGATCGCATCGGCCGTTGGCTGAAGAGCCTGATGCCGAGCGGTCTTTATGCCCGCGCGGTGCTGATCATCATCGCGCCGATGGTGATCCTTCAGTCGGTCGTCGCCTTCGTCTTCATGGAGCGTCACTGGAACACGGTGACACGGCGGCTCTCGGCGGCGGTGACCCAAGACATTGCGGCGCTGATCGAGGTCTACAACCTCCTCCCGCAGGATGACGATCAGGCGCAGCTTCGCCGCATCGGCCAGAGGCTCGGCCTCGTGGTCGGCATTCTGCCCGGAACCGAGCTGCCGCCGATCGGGCCGAAGCCGTTCTTCTCGCTGCTGGACCAGGCATTGTCGCAGGAAATCCGCAAGCAGATCCGACGGCCGTTCTGGATCGACACGGTCGGGCGTTCGGCGCTGGTCGAAATCCGCATCCGGCTCGACAACAGCGTCATCCGCGTCTTCGCGCCCCGCAACGCCGCCTATGCGTCGAACTCGGAAATATTTCTGCTGTGGATGCTCGGCACGTCGCTGGTGCTCATCACCGTCGCGATCCTGTTCCTGCGCAACCAGATCCGCCCGATTCTGCGGCTGACCGAAGCGGTCGAGAATTTCGGCAAAGGCCGTGACGTGCCGAGCTTCGGGCCGCGCGGCGCGCAGGAGGTGCGGCGCGCGGCGCTCGCCTTCATCGAGATGAAGCGGCGGGTCGAGCGCGCGATCGAGCAGCGCACCACGATGCTCGCCGGCGTCTCGCATGACCTGCGCACCGTGCTGACGCGGTTCAAGCTCGAACTCGCGCTGTTGGGGGACGGACCCGAGCTCGACGCGCTCAAGAAGGATGTCGACGACATGGCGCGCATGGTCGAGGCCTATCTCGCCTTCGCGCGCGGGGATTCCGGCGAGCAGGCGGAGCCGACCGACATGGCCGCCTTCCTCGACGAGTTGAAGGCCGACGCCGAGCGGCACGGCCATCGCACCGTTGTCGACTTCCACGGCCACCCGGTCGTGACCGTGCGCCCGCATGCCTTCAAGCGCTGCCTCGCCAATCTCGTCTCCAACGCAGCGCGTTTCGCCGATGCGATTTCCATCACCGGGCGGCGCGACCATCGCTGGCTCACCATCACGGTCGACGACGACGGACCGGGCATCCCGGCGCCCCTGCGCGAAGAAGTGTTCAAGCCGTTCCTGCGGCTCGACGATTCGCGCAATCAGAACGAGGGCGCGGGGGGAACCGGGCTTGGCCTTGCGATCGCGCGCGACATCGCCCGGTCGCATGGCGGCGACATTTCGCTCGGCGACAGTCCGCTCGGCGGCCTGCGCGCGACCGTACGCATTCCGGTGTGACGGAGAACCTCGAGGGAAAGGTCGCGACGGCCTATTCCGCGCCCGCGGCTTGATCAAGACGGCCGGCGGCGCGGCGCGATCAGGCGGGCAAGCTCGCGGCGGGCATCCGGACGGGTCGGCGCCCGCGCCTTGATGCGGATTGCCATCCGGCTGTTATAGGTCGGAACAAACAGCCGGGCGGTGCGGGCGAGGCCCGTTCCCGATCGCGCGGACAGCGGCGAGACGGTCAGCGAACGCAGCACACTCAATGACATCGAGACCCCACCTCGGTCCTGAACCGAGGCCCCGACATCGCCCGAGCGGACTGGAGCGGGCGATGGGATTCGAACCCACGACCCCAACCTTGGCAAGATCAGGCCTCACTAGCTGTCTCCTTATCTCATGCGGTTTTTCGGTTCAACACCGGACAGAACACAACAAAACACCGCTTTGCGCCCGCAGCCCTTTCGAGGCTCATAGATCAAGCACCTCGATGCCGAGCTTCCGGCGCAGCGGTGCCGTCGGGATGATGATCTTGCGCCCGGATCGGAAACTCTCAATGCCGCCGCGCCTCGACGCCTCATAGACCCCGGCCGCGGCAGGCAATCCTCATGCAACAATATGAAGCGAAATCTCGCGGTGACGGTCAATTGAGATCGGCAGGCGCTGCTGCCAGGAATTCGCGTACCGCGGCGATCGCGCCGTGGGCGTCGAGCCCCTCGTGCTCCCCATTGGCCAAGCGCACGAACCGCTTGGGGGCGCGGATCGCCGAATAAAGCCGCTGCCCGAACGCGATCGGAACGACGCGGTCGAGCTCACCGTGCAGCACCAAGGTCGGGACCGTGATCGCGCCGATCCGCGCATCCGAGC
>DASUPI010000362.1:0-5458 GCA_036281135.1 Rhodoplanes sp.
GCTCGCCGAACGGGGTTACCGCGTGATGGAAGTCGCGGCGGCGGACATCGGAGCCGATGTCGCGGCAATCATCGACCGACTCGCCGCGAACCTGGAGACTGCTGCTGGCCATCGAGATACTGCAAACCAGTAGCAGAAAGACTCAATTATATTTGATAACGAATGGGCAAGATAACAGCCACATTCGACCTTTAGATTGCGGCGGTTCGTGAGGATTCGCGGCGTCGCGCGGCATAGACCGCGCGTCCGCGCACCACGTGGGAAGGATGCTCATGCAATGGCGCAATTCGGCTGACCGCTACGGAGCGGTCGTGCAAAGGTCGCACTGGCTGGCCGTGCTGCTGATCGTTTTCGCCTGGTTGCTCGGCCAGTTCATGGACGACATCCCGCAGGGGCCCGCCCGCGCGGCCGGACACTGGTTGCACAACTCGGCCGGAATGCTGGTTATCGTGCTGCTGGCGGTGCGGCTCGCCTGGCGTCAGATCGACCCGTCGCCGGCGCAGGAAAAATCCGCCTTCGGCCCGCTCGCGGACCGCGCTGGGCAGCTCGTGCATGTGGCGCTCTATCTGCTGATGCTCGCCATTCCGGTCGCCGGCATCGTGCTGGTGTTCGCGCGCGGGAGAGCCCTGGATGTCTTCGGCCTGGTGCAGACGCCTCGCCGTGGACGCGCGACCCGGACTTCGCGAAATCGGTCAAGGAGGTTCACGAGTGGCTCGCGGACGCGCTGATGCTGCTCGCGTTCGCGCATGCGGCGGCGGCGCTTGCGCATCACTGGGTGCTGCACGATTCGACCCTGCGCCGCATGCTGCCGGGCCGCGCGTCTTGATAAACAAGGCGAGTCGAGTTCAGCCGCGGTAAGCCGCCGCGGCCTGCGCGGTGTCGGTGAACTCACGGAAGGCCGCCACCTTGCCGGCACGAATGGTGAACACGTGACACCATTCGCTCGCGATCGAGCGGCCAGTCTTCTTTATTGTCAGCGAATAGAAGCCGAGCACAAAGACCTTGTCGCCCGAGCCGTGGAATTCCCTCGGCGAGAAATCCTGGAAATCTTCCAAGTCGGATACGAGCTGGAAGAACTTCTCGACCTCGCCTGGCCCCTGCCAAGCGCCGAAAGTCGGATAGTCGTCCTTGCGGCCGACCAGCCGCCAGTCGACGTCCGGCGCACATGCCGACAGGATCGTACTGACGTCGCCGCGGGCAAAAGCGGCGTACAGATCTTGCACTAGCGAAATATTGGCGTCGCTCATAGGCCCTCTCTGTTCGATGCAGGAAAATACGATCTGTCGGCGGCAGGTTTCCGCGTGCGGACCGAGGGGATGCCCTCTCTCCCGTCTTACAAGACGGAAGAGACTTCAATGCGACGACGCCGAAACCTACCAGAGTCACCGCGCCAGAATCTGCCCGAGAAACGCCCGCGTGCGCTCGTGCTGCGGGTTGGCGAAGAACGCCTCCGGCTCGTTGATTTCGATGATCTGGCCCTCGTCCATGAACACCATGCGATCCGCCACCTCCCGCGCGAACCCCATTTCGTGGGTGACGACGATCATGGTCATGCCGTCCTGCGCGAGCGCGACCATGGTGTCGAGTACCTCCTTGACCATTTCCGGATCGAGCGCGGAGGTCGGCTCGTCGAACATCATGATCTTCGGGTTCATGCACAGCGCCCGCGCGATCGCCACCCGCTGCTGCTGGCCGCCGGAAAGCTGGGCCGGATACTTGCTCGCCTGTTCGGGGATGCGCACGCGGGTCAGGTAACGAATGGCGATCGCCTCCGCCTCCTTGCGCGGCGTCTTGCGCACATGGATGGGGGCGAGCGTGCAGTTCTCCATCACCGTGAGGTGAGGAAACAGGTTGAACTGCTGGAACACCATGCCGACCTCGCGGCGCACTTCGTCGATCCGTTTGAGGTCGTGGGTCAGCACCACGCCGTCGACGATCACCTGCCCGCGCTGGTAGGTCTCGAGCGCGTTGATGCAGCGGATCAGCGTCGACTTGCCCGACCCGGACGGGCCGCAAATCACGATGCGTTCGCCGCGCGCGATGCGCAGGTTGATGTCGGCGAGGACATGGAACTCGCCGAACCATTTGTGCAGGCCGATGATCTCCACCGCGTCGGAGGCCTCCGGTGCGGCGGGCTCGCCTTCGCCATCCTCGACCGGATCGTGCATCGAGGTGCTCCTCACCGCCGCTCGCCGGCACGCAACCGCCGCTCGATCCCGCTCGCATAGCGCGACATCAGGTGGCAGGTCGCGAAATAGAACAGCGCGGCGAAGGCATAGCCGGTGAAGCTCGTCACCGGGGTCGCCCAGCGCGGGTCGCCGCGGGCGATCTCGATGGTGCGCAGGAAATCGAAAATGCCGACGATGAAGACGAGCGTCGTATCCTTGTACAGGGCGATCGTGCTGTTGACGATGTTCGGAATGGTCACCTTCAGCGCCTGCGGCAGCACGATGAAGCGGAGGCTCGCCCAATAGCCGAGGCCGAGCGCCTGGGCGGCTTCGTGCTGCCCCCTGGGAATCGACTGCAGCCCGGCGCGCACCACCTCCGCCATATAGGCGGAGGAGAACAAGGCAATGCCCACCAGCGCGCGCATGAGCTTGTCGGGCGACCAGGCCGGCGGCACGAACAGCGGCAGCATCACGCTCGCCATGAACAGCACGGTGATGAGGGGAACGCCGCGCACGAATTCGATGAACAGCACGGAGA
Source organism: Rhodoplanes sp. (assembly GCA_036281135.1). Taxonomy (GTDB): domain Bacteria; phylum Pseudomonadota; class Alphaproteobacteria; order Rhizobiales; family Xanthobacteraceae; genus Rhodoplanes. Next base: position 2,707 of record DASUPI010000362.1, read on the forward strand.
TGAGCCGCACCGCCGGCATGGCCGAGCGTCGCCCGAGCGCGAGCACGATGCCGATCGGCAGCGACACCACGATTCCGACCGAGGCGACGACGAGCGTGACCAGAAGGCCGCCCCACAGCGCGGTGTCGACGAATGCAAGCCCGATCGGCGGGAACCCGCGCAGGAGCGCGACGGACACGATGGGCAGGACGACGAAAAAGAACAGGGCGCCGAGGTCGCGGCGCGGCGCATCGAGCCACAGGAGCCAGGCTGCGCCGAACGCGATCAGCGCGAAGAACAGGTCGACCCGCCAGCGCTGGTCGGCCGGATACGGGCCGTAGATGAAGAACGAAAACCATTCGCGCACGAAGGCCCAGCAGGCGCCGACCTGCGGCCGTGCTTCGGTCGCAAGGCAGGCCTCGCGGTCCGTCCCGCTCCACACCGCATCGATCACCAGGAATTTGGCGAGCGGTGGAATGATCCAGATGAGGAGCGCGATCAGCAAAAGGGTGAGCATGCTGTTGAACACGGTCGAAAACAGGTTGTCCCGGATCCAGGGCAGCGGGCCGAGCGCCGCCAACGGAGCGGCGATCGGAGCCGGCGGCCCCGTGCGCACATAGGCGACCCCTTCCCTCTTCAGTCGAGGTGTCTGCGACACGGCCGCCCCCTCACCGCTCGACCAGCGCCGTGCGCGCATTGTACCAGTTCATCAAGAGCGAGGTGGCGAGGCTGATCGCAAGATAGACGCCCATGGTGATGACCACGACCTCCACCGCCTGCCCCGTATTGTTGAGCACGGTGCCGGCGAACACCTGGACGAGGTCGGGATAGCCGATCGCGACCGCGAGCGTCGAGTTCTTGGTCAGGTTCAGGTACTGGTTGGTGAGCGGCGGAATGATGACGCGCATCGCCTGCGGGATGACGATCAGCCTCAGCGTCGCGCCGCGCCGCAGCCCCAGCGCATAGGCGGCCTCGGTCTGCCCCCTCGGCACCGCTGCAAGGCCCGCGCGCACCACTTCGGCGATGAAGGCGGCGGTGTAGATCACGAGGCCGGCGAGCAGCGCGGCGAATTCCGGCAGTATCTCGATGCCGCCGCGGATATTGAACCGGCCGATTTCCGGGTAAACGAATGCAAGGCTGACGCCCGAAGCAAGAAAAGCCACGACCGGCGGGCCAAGCACGAGCAGCGCCGTCACCGCAAGCGCGGCAAGGCCGCCGCCGAGGCGCTTCAAGCGGGCCCGCAACAGCCAGAACACGAGCGCCGCGGCGAGGCCGGCGAGCAGCGCCAGCATGATCGCATCGGCGCTGCCGAGCTCGGGGCGCGGCAGGAACAGGCCGCGATTATTGAGAAAGCCGCCGCCCGGCAGGGCCAGGCTCGCACGCACCTCGGGCAGCGCCTTGAGCACGGCGTGGTACCAGAACAGAAGCTGCAGCAGGAGCGGGATATTGCGGACGATTTCGATATAGGCGGCGGCAAGCCGCGCGACGAGGAAGTTGGTCGAGAGCCGCGCGACGCCGATGAGGAAGCCGAGCATCGTCGCGAATACGACGCCGAGCCCGGCCACCAGGAGCGTATTGAGCAGGCCGACCCAGAACGCGCGGCCATACGTCGAGTTCTCGGCCGAATAGGAGATCAGCGTCTGGCTGATGTCGAATCCGGCGATGTTGTTCCAGAACGCAAAGCCGGTCGTGATACTGGCGCGGGCCAGATTGCTCGCGGCGTTTTCGATCGCGCCATAGGCAATAAAGCCGAGCAGGAGGCAGAGAGCCACCTGATAGGCGATGGCGCGAAACCGGGGATCATAGAGCGGAGAAACCGTCGGCGGGGCGTGGTCGAGGCGCTCCGTCATCATCGTGCCGGGCCGCCCGCGCTCGCTTTGCATGTCAGCGTATAGGCATTCCGTACTGTATCCCGCCTTTGGTCCAGAGCGCGTTGAGGCCGCGCGCGATCTTCAGCGGCGAGCTCTGGCCCAGATTCCGCTCGAACACCTCGCCATAGTTCCCCACCAGCTTGACGATCCGGTACGCCCATTCCTTGGGGAGGCCGAGCTGTTCGCCGAAATTGCCTTCAGTTCCGAGCAGGCGCTTGATTTCCGGGTTGGCCGACTTCGCCTGTTCCTCGACATTCGCCTTGGTGACGTTCAGCTCCTCGGCATTGAACATGGCGAACAGCACCCAGCGCACGATGTCGAACCACTGATCGTCGCCCTGGCGCACGAACGGGCCGAGCGGCTCCTTGGAGATGATCTCCGGCAGCACGACCTGATCGTCGGGCTTGGCCAACTTGAGTCGGACGCTGTAAAGCGCGGAAGCGTCCGCGGTAAACGCATCGCAGCGGCCGGTGTCGTAGGCCTTCAGCGCCTCGTCGAGGGTGGCGAAGGTCACCGTCTTAAGTCGCATCTTGTTGGCGCGGAAGTAGTCGGTGAGATTGAGCTCCGTCGTCGTACCCTGCTGGACGCAGACGGCGGCATCGTTGAGTTCGAGCGCCGAATTCACCTTGAGCGACTTGCGGATGATGAAGCCCTGCCCGTCATAATAGTTCACGCCGGTGGCGGAAAGGCCGAGCTGCGTGTCGCGCGACAGCGTCCAGGTCGTGTTGCGCACCAAGACGTCGACGTCGCCCGACTGCAGGGCGGTGAAGCGGTCCTTGGCGGACAGTGCGACGAACTTGACCTTGCTCGCATCGTTGAAGATCGCCGCGGCGATGGCGCGGCACAGATCGACGTCTATGCCCGTCCACTCGCCCTGCGAATCCGGCATGCCGAAGCCGGCG
>DASUPI010000363.1:0-2314 GCA_036281135.1 Rhodoplanes sp.
AGAACACCTTCTGGTCGGAGCGCAGATGCAGCACCTTCCAGTCGTCGCGCGCCGCGAGCGCGTCGAGTTCGCCGTCGAAGCGGCGCATCCACTCCTCGCTGATCGCGTTGACGGGCGCGCGGCTGAGCGTCAGCGTTGCGACCCCCTCGGCGATGGTGAGCGCGAACATCAGCGAATCCTCCCTTGCCCTTGCTCCGTTGTGCGGCGACGATTGCGCAGTCGCCTGACCGCTGACCGGCGCCGCCCGGCGATGGCGCGCCCCGGCCTTGCGCGAAACCGCGCCCGGCCCGCCTGAACTGCACCCATTCCCCCGTGGAAAGCACGTTTCTACTCGGCCGCCCGTCCCTGCGCGGTCGCCCGCGTCTTCAGCATGTCGCGCGCGATGATCACCTTCTGCACCTCGGTCGCGCCCTCGTAAATGCGCAGCGCGCGAATCTCGCGGTAAAGCGCCTCGACCTTGACGCCGACGCGCACGCCATGCCCGCCGAACAGCTGCACCGCGCGATCGATCACGCGTTGCGCCATCTCGGTCGCGAACATCTTGGCAAGCGAGGATTCGCGCGTGATGCGCGCGGCGCCTCTGTCCTTCGCCCAGCCGGCGCGGTAGATGAGCAGCGCCGACGCGTCGATCTCGGCCGCGCTGTCGGCGAGCGAGGCCTGCGTCATCTGCAGGTCGCCGAGCGGCGCGCCGAACAGTATGCGCGTCGCCGCGCGGTCGAGCGCCTCGTCGCAGGCGCGCCGGGCCAGCCCGAGCGCGGCCGCTCCCACGCTGGAACGGAAGATATCGAGCGTCGCCATCGCCACCTTGAATCCTTCGCCCGGCCGGCCGAGCCGATTGGCCAGCGGAATGCGGCAATCGCTGAAACGGATGGTGGCGAGCGGGTGCGGAGCGATCGTCTCGATGCGCCCGGCAACCGTCAGTCCCGGCGCATCGGCGTCGACCACGAAGGCGGAAAGTCCGCGCGCGCCGGGCGCTTCGCCGGTGCGCGCGAACACGACATAGTGGTCGGCGATGCCGCCGTTGGAAATCCAGGTCTTCAGCCCGTCGAGCCGCACATGCGCAGGACCATCGGGTGCCGCGGTGGTGGCGAGCGCGCTCACGTCCGAGCCGGCTTCGGGCTCCGACAGCGCGAATGCGGCGAGATGGCGGCCCGCGCATACCGGCGGCAGGTACCTGGCCTTTTGCTGTTCGGTCCCGAACAGCGAGATCGATCCGGTGCCGAGGCCCTGCATGGCGAAGGCGAAATCGGCGAGGCTGTCGTTCCAGGACAGTATCTCGCGGCCAAGGCAGAGCATGCGAACGTCGATGCTCTCGGACAAGCCCCCATAGGCGGCGGGGATCACGGCTCTGAGCCATCCCGCTTCGCCAAGCGCGCGCGCCAGATTGCGGCAGGAGCGGTCGGTATCGCGGTGATCGATATGGTTTGCGACCTCGCGGCCCGCCCAGCCCGAGAGTTCATGGGCGAAACGCCGATGCTCTGCGTCGAAGAACGGCCACTCCAGATGCGCGAGATCCATCCCTCAGGCTCCCTCCGCGCGGCCGGTCATCTTTGCGGCGGACCAGCCTCTTATAGGCGACTCCCGCTCAAGGCGAGCGGGTTGCCGCGTCTTTCCCCGGCCTTCGCCCCCGGATTGCCGCCGGCCCAGGCGAGCTTCGGCCACCGATAGAGCATATCAGAAATAACAGCATTTTAGTACTAAATTACCTCTTGACCGGCACTCGATGCAAGCGGCAGGACGAGCAAGCGCAAGCCACTGACCGGTTTGGTCCTTGCGGACGATTGATTTGGGACGGACGCGGCGCTTTGCTCGCGCTCTCGGCGAAGGAGGCTGGGCGCATCCCTTTCGTTGCCGATAAAGGAACATAGCACCGCTTTCCGTGTTGTGGGGCATACGCTCGCACAGGGTCGGAGGCAGCCATGCAACGCGTCGCGTCCGCAGGTTTATTGCTCGCCGCGATTATCATGCCCACCGCCGCCGGCGCATAAGCCGACGCCGCGCACAAGGTCCGTCCGGTCGCCCAAGCCGAAAAATCGGAGCCGAAGCAACGGACCGAGACCAGGCCCTTCGATCCGCACGCGGCGCATGCGCCGAGCGCCCCTGCAGCGACGACGAAGCCTTGGTACGACACGTCCGGCCTGCCGATGCCGTTCTTGGCGGATGACCTCGGCATGCACCGCTATCCGGTGGCGGCGAATGACGACGCGCGGGCCTTCTTCGACCAGGGGCTGATACTCGCCTACGGCTTCAACCATCTCGAAGCGCTGCGCGCCTTCCGGCACGCCCAGCAGCTCGATCCCGATTGCGCCATGTG
>DASUPI010000364.1:0-3974 GCA_036281135.1 Rhodoplanes sp.
GACTTCCTCGCCGCGCTCGCGCGCCTTCTGCAGCTGCTCCTTCGAGCAGAGATAGGCCCACACCGTGTCGTCGAATTGCAGGTAGCGGCAGCCCGCATCGTAGAAGGCCTTCACCGCCTTGCGATAGGCGCGGCCGAGATCGTCGAAGAAAGCGTCGAGCTGGGGATAGACCCTGCTGCTGATTTCCTGGCGCCCGCCGCGGAAGTGCAGCACGGACGGCGACGGAATGGTCATTTTCGGCGTCTGCTTGGCGTTCGCCTTGAGGAACTTGAAATGCTCGATCATCGGATGGCCGGAGAAGCCGATCCGTCCGGTCACCCGCACGCCTTCGGCGCGTGTTTGGACGCCGTGGAATTGGATACCCTCGGCCGCGCGATAGCCTTCGACGCCGTCGAGCATCTTCAGAAAATCGAAGTGCCACCATGAACGACGGAACTCGCCGTCCGTGATCGACTGCAGGCCGATCTCCTCCTGCTTGGCGATGATCTTCTTGATTTCCTCGTCTTCGATCCGGCGCCGTTCGGCGTCGGAAAGGGCGCCGTTCTCGTGCCGGCTGCGCGCTTCCTTGAGCGCCGCCGGCCGCAGAAGGCTGCCGACATGGTCGGCGCGAAACGGTGGTCTTGATCGTGACATCGCTTCCTCCCTTGGCGCGGAACAACTTGCAGGCGGCGCGTCAATGCGTCTTCCGCGAATGCCCGGCGCGGCGCGGCTCGCCTTCGCTCACGCCGATATACTTCTCCAGAACCCGGCGATCGTTTCCGAGCGTTGCGCTGTCGCCGGTATAGACGACGGCGCCGCGTTCCAGGATCACCGCACGATCGGTAACGCCGAGAACCTTCTGTGCGTTCTGCTCGACCAGAATGGCGGACAGGCCTTCCTCGCGCGTGATGCGAGTGAGCGCGGCGAGCAACTCCTCGACGATGATGGGGGCGAGGCCCTCGAGCGGCTCGTCCAAGAGGACGAGCTTCGGATTGAGCACGAGCGCGCGGCCGAGCGCGAGCATCTGCTGCTCGCCGCCCGACAGTTGGTTGCCCATATTGCTCTGGCGTTCGCCCAGCCGGGGAAACAGCTGGTAGACCTTGTCCGGCGTCCACGGGCCGGGCCGCGCCACCGCGGTGAGATTCTCGTGCAGGGTCAGTGATTTGAAGATGTTGCGCTCCTGCGGCACCCAGCCGATGCCGGCATGCGCCCGCTGGTCGGGCCGCAACCTGGTGATGTCGCGACCGGCCAGGTGGATGGCGCCGCCGCGATAGCGCGTGACTCCGACGATCGAATTGACGAGCGTGGTTTTGCCCATGCCGTTGCGGCCGAGCAGCGCGAGCGAATGCCCCTCCTGAAGCGACAGCGTCACGTCGGACAGCACGATGGCTTCGCCATAGCCGGCGCTCAGGCGCTCGATGGTGAGGAGATCAGGCATCGAACGCCTCGCCGAGATAGACGGCCCGCACCCGCGGGTCATGCGCGACTTCGTCCGCGGAGCCCTCGACCAGCATCTCGCCATTCACCAGCACCGAGATGCGATCGGCGAACGAAAACACGATGTCCATGTCATGCTCGATCAACAGGACCGTGACGTCGGCCGGGAGCGCCGCGATGGTGGCGAGGATTTCCTGGCGCTCGCCATCCGGGACGCCGGCCGCCGGCTCGTCGAGCAGGAGCAGACGCGGGCGGCAGGCGAAGGCGAGCGCGATTTCGAGGAGCCGTTGTTTGCCGTAAGGCAGGATCGCGGTCCGCTCCTGCATGACATCGACGAGGCGAAAGCGCTCGAGCAGATCGCCGATCTCCTCGACCACTCCCGAGCGGCTGCCGACCGTCCGCCACCAATGCGTGCCGGTGCCGAGCCGCTCGGAGATCGCAAGGCCGAGCGTCTCAAGCGGGGTCAGGTCGCCGAACAGCTGGTTGATCTGAAACGTGCGCGCCATCCCGAGCCGCACCCTTTCATGCGGCTCGACATGCGTGATGTCCTTGCCGTCGAGCAGAATCGCGCCGCTCGACGGGCGCAGCACGCCGGTCAGGAGATTGATGACGGTGGTCTTGCCCGCGCCGTTCGGACCGATGAGCGCGTGCCTTGCTCCCTTTTCCAGGCAGAGCGACACCTGGTTGGCGGCGACGATGCCGCCGAAGCGCTTTTCCAGCGCGCGCGTTTCGAGCACCGGCGTCACGGCTTGCCTCCCTCCCCGGTCGTCGCGCCGAGCGCCCGCGACCGGCCGGACCGCCAGGCGCCGACGCGATCGGCCAGGCTGCGGATCGGATCGAACCATCCCCCGATCCGGTCGCGGCCGACCAGGACGATCAGAACGAGGAAGAGGCCGATCCAGAACTGCCAGTATTGCGGGGTGATGCTCGAAAGGTAATCGTGCGCGAAGCGGAAGATCAGCGCCCCGATCAAGCCGCCATAAAGATAGCCCGTGCCGCCGATGATCAGCACCAGCAGCCCGTCGGCGGAGCGGTCGAAAGCGAAACCTTCGAGCGAGGCGAATGCCGAGCTCTGGGTCAGGAGCGCGCCGGCGATCCCGGCATAGCCGGCCGCGATCGTGTAGATCGCGACCAGACGCCAGTTCACCGCGATCCCGACCGCCGCGGATCGCAGCGGATTGCCCTTGATCGCCTGAAGGGACAGGCCGAACGGCGAGCGGACGATCCGCCGCGCCACGACGAACAGCACGAACAGCACGATCAGGCTGTAAATATAAGCGGTGTGCCCATAGAGATCGAAGCGGAACTGGCCGAGCACCGGGCTCATGGTGATGCCCTGCAGTCCGTCCGCGCCGCCGGTGACCTCGGGAAAGCGGTTGGCGAGTTCGCGCAGCACCAGGGCGACCCCGAGCGTCACCATCAGCCGGGTCAGATCGGAGCCGCGCAGCACCAGGAAGCTCGTGAGGAAGCCGAGCAGCGCCGACGCAACTCCCGCCGCGATCAGCGCAAGGATCGGCTCGGTCAGCACCTCGTGCTTCGCCAGCAGTCCCGCCGCATAGGCGCCGAAGCCGAAGAACGCCGCATGGCCGAGCGAGATGATGCCGGCATAGCCGAGGATCAGATCGATCGAGAGCGCGAACAGTCCCCAGATCACGATCTCGGTGAGGATCAGATGGTGCTCCGGAAAAAGGTAAATCGTCGAAAACGCGGCGATCCAGAACACGAATTCCAGCGGCGACCAACGCGCTCGGGCCGTCAGCAGGCCGGCGATCTCGGCGGAAAGCGGGCGCGTGAGCTTCGACACGATCCCTGCCCCCTCACCGCGCCCGGCCGTGTGCGAACAGGCCCTGCGGCCGCACGATCAATACGATGATCATGATGGTGTAGATGACGAAGGCGCCCAGTTTCGGCACATAGTATTTGCCGGCGACGTCGCCGATGCCGAGCAGGATCGACGCCATGAAGGGAGCGGTGATGCTCGAGGTTCCGCCAACCGTGACGACGATCAAGAAGTAGATCATGTATTTGAGCGGAAAGATCGGATCGAGCCCGAGGATTTCCGCACCCAGCGCGCCGCCGAGCCCGGCAAGCCCGGAGCCGATCGCAAACGTCAGGGCGAACACCGCCCCGACATTGATGCCGAGCCCGCGCGCGACCCGCTGGTCGTCGACCGCCGCCCGCAATTGGCTGCCGAAGCGCGTGCTCATGAGCGCGAGCTGGAGCGCGAGCGTGATCACGCCGCAGATCGCAATGATCATGAGCCGATACTTGCTCATCCCGATTCCGAACACGTCGATCTGGCCCTGCAGCGCCGCCGGAATCCGAATGAACTGTTGCGACGAGCCCATCACGTAGTCGACCGCCGCGACCGACATGAACACAAGGCCGATCGTGAACAGCACCTGGTCGAGATGGGTCTTGGCATAGACATGGACGTAGAGCGTCCGTTCGAGCAGCGCGCCGAGCGCCGCCGAGAACAGGAAGGCGGCGACGAGCCCGAGCGCGAACGGCACTCCCATTCGGTTCACGAGAACGAGGGCGACGTAGCCGCCCGCCAT
>DASUPI010000365.1:0-3859 GCA_036281135.1 Rhodoplanes sp.
CCGGCGTCGCGTGCGTGTGCGAGGTGACGCCGTCCGGCGCCTGGCGCTCCGGATCAAGCAGGGCCTGCGCGAAGCTTGCCTGGTCGGCGCTCATCCGCCGCGCCTCACGCCGCATGCCTCGCGCCGAAGCGCGTCAGCACGGCGTCGGCCGCGACCGCCTCGCTGCGCAGCCCCGGCCAGGCCGGCAGGTCATTGTCCCACTCGATCAACGTGGGGAGCGGACCGGTGCGGACACGATCACGCGTTCGAACAGCGCCCACACGGGATCGGCGACCGGCGAGCCATGCGCGTCAATCAGGAGCGGCGCGCCCATATCGTCGGCGCTCGCAGCATAGCCGGCGAGATGGATCTCGCCGACATGGTCGAGCGGGAACGCGGCGAGATAGGCCTTGGCGCTCCGGCCGTGATTGGTGGCGGAGACGAACACATTATTGACGTCGAGCAGGAGCCCGCAGCCGGTGCGGCGGACAATGCCGGCGAGGAAATCGGTTTCCGCAACGGTGCTCTCGGCAAAGAGAACATAGGTCGCGGGGTTTTCCAAAAGCATGCGGCGGCCGAGCGCGTCCTGGACTTCGGCGACGTGATCGGCGACGCGGGCGAGCGTCGCGGCCGTATAGGGCAGGGGGAGAAGGTCATTGAGATAAACCTCGCCGTGGCTCGACCAGGCGAGATGCTCGGAAAAGCTTTCCGGCTTGTAGCGGTCGCACAGCCGGCGCAGGCGCAGCAGATGTGCGCGGTCGAGCGGTCCGTCGCCGCCGATCGACAGGCCGACGCCATGCAGCGACAATGCGAAGCGCTCGTGCAGATGCGTGAGCTGCGCATGCGGACGGCCGCCTTCGCCCATGTAATTCTCGGCATGCACCTCGACGAAGCCGATCGGGCCTGGGTCGGCGATCAGGCCGTCGAAATGATCCGGCTTGAATCCGACGCCGGTGCGGGGCGGCAGCGCGGGCTGGATCATGGCGGCGCTCCGTGGGGACGGGAGAGGGCGCGAACGGCCGCGCCCCTCCGCGCGCGTCAACTCTTGGCGGTGAGCGAACCCGTGCCCTTCGGCGTTTTCATGGTCGTGCAGGTGCCTTTCGGCACATACTTCCAGGCATTGCCCTGGTAGTCTACTTTCACAGTGCCGGCGCAGCTCATGCCAGGGCCGCCGGAGCAGTCGTTCTGCCCTTTCAGCGCGACGCCGAAGCACTTCTCGCGACCGGAGTCCTGCGCGCCCGCGGAGCTCGCGGCGGCGAGCGTAAGCGCCGAGACGAGCGATCCGGCGAGAGCGAAACTCAAGGAGCGGCGGTTCATGTCGATTTTCCTCCGTCAGAAAAAGGCCGTCGGCCGCCTGTCCCAGAGAAAGAGCTACGGCCAGGAACACCGCAGGCTTCGTCCGGTACAAGCGCCGCGTTACCCGAATCACCGCTTCGTGTTCGTGGCCGGGCGCCCGATCACGCGGGCGCGACCGCCGGGCGCGGCGGTGTAACGAATCCATCGGACAGACGAAGAGACGGTAGATGGCGCTGGAGGGCCGCGAACGGGTCTGGGCCGAGTGGATGACCGCCGCCCTGGCGGGCGACGAGCCCGCCTATCATCGGTTGCTCGCGGCCTTGGCGCCGGTGCTGCGCGCCTATGCACGACGGACGCTCGCCCAGATGGGCGCGTCCACGGCCGATGCGGAGGACATTGTGCAGGAGACGCTGCTCGCCATCCATCTGCACCGCAATACATGGCGGCAGACCGACCCGATCGGACCATGGGTGACGGCGATTGCGCGCTACAAGCTTATCGACTCGCTGCGCCGGCGCGGCCGCCGCGCGGAGGTGGCGATCGATGATCTGGCCGACGCGCTGCCCGACGGCGGCGCCGACCAGGAAGAGGAACTCGGCCGGCGTCAGGTGATTCGGCTGGTCGATCGGCTCGAAGGCCGGCAGGGCGCGATCGTCCGCGCGATTTCGCTCGAAGGCGCCGACATCAAGGACACCGCGGCAAAGTTCGGCATGAGCGAGGGCGCCGTGCGCGTGGCCCTCCACCGTGGGCTCAAGACGCTCGCACAGCTTTACAGGGCGAGGGACGGGTGAAGACCGACGATTTCATTCGCACGCTGGCCGCCGACCGGGCGGTCGCGATCAGGCCGAATCAGGCTTTGGCGCTGGCCCTGGCTGTCGGCGTCGCCGTCGCCGCCGCGGTATTCACGCTGACGCTCGGGCCTCGGCCCGATGTCGCCACAGCGCTCCAAACCGTGCGGTTCCTGTTCAAGTTCGTCGTGACCATCGCGGTTTTCGCCGCCGGCCTGCGCCTCGCCGCGGCGCTCGCGCGTCCCGGCGGCGATGCGGTCTCGGCGGCTCGGCTGCTTCTTGTGCCGGTCGCGCTGATGGGCGCCGCTCTTGCGATCGAGCTTGTCGTCGTGCCGGCCGACGCCTGGATGCCGCGGCTCATCGGCTATAACGCCGCCGTCTGCCTCGGCGCGATCCCGTTGATTGCGCTCGGACCGCTCGCGGCGTTCCTGCTGGCCTTGCGGAGCGGCGCGCCGACCGCGCCGGCGCGCGCCGGCGCCGCCGCCGGCCTCGTGGCGGCGGGACTCGCGGCCACGCTCTATGCCTCGCATTGCGCCGACGATTCGCCGCTCTTCGTCGCCACCTGGTACTCGCTCGCGATTGCGCTCGTCGTCGCAGCCGGCGCCTGGCTTGGGCCGCGCGTGCTGCGCTGGTGAATGGGGCGACGCGCTCGTGCGAGAGCGAAGTCCGTTCCGGTTGAATCGGAATTCGCTCTCGTTGTTATTGCGGGGTCGCATTGTTATTGCGGGGCCGCATTCTCTACGGCGAACCGGTTCCCACTTCGCCGGAAAATGCTCTAATGAGCGGCGAACCGCGTTGCGCCCGCAGCGCAGTCATTTAGCGTAACAACATGATTGAACCGCGGAGCGCAAGGTCGCTCCGCGCATTTTCAGATACGCCGCTGCCCCGATCAGCCTGCCAGGAGTTCGAGCGACTGCAGATTGGGGACGGCGGTTCTCGGGCCGAGGAGCTGATTCGATACGAAGCGGTTGACGCCGCTCGCAACCGAGATCAGCCGATTGATCGGGCACCGTTTGACTTCCTCGGCGGGCCGGGAGACGTAAAGCTCGGCGTGCAGGAGCCCGTGATCTTCCTTCCCTGCAGTGTCGACGCCGGCCGCACGCAGGAGCTCCAGGACGCCATCCATTTCGTCGCGATCGGTAAATCGCCGCTGGACGAACGTCGCCCCTTCGAAGCGCTCGGTCTCCAGGCCCTGGCTGGCGAGAAACTGCGCGACGCCGTCATAGGAGAAGACACGCAGCACGAAGGACGCGATCCACGGAGCGCGCGGGCCGGCCATCGTGTGCCGCGCGATGCGGGCGAAGGTGCGCTCGGTGACGTAACCGACGCAGCCGGTCGAGACGATCAGGTCGATGTTCTCCAGCACCGCCGCGAGTTCGACGGTCGGCTCCTGCGTTTCGAGATCGATGGCGAAGCCGCGATCGACGCTGCCGCTGCGCTCCGCATAGCGGACGGCGGTGTTCGGCGTGTCGAGGCCGACGACGCGGATGTGCCGCCGCTTCGGCCAAGACTGGAAATACTGCCGATCGTAATCCTCGAGCTGCTGCGAGGTCAGGTTTTCCAGGTCCGCGATGTGGTAGCGGGCGTGCAGCATGTCCCAGGTGATCGGGTACTTCATCAGAGCGCCGTTGACGCCGTAGGAGCACCCGAGATCGAGAACGTTGATGGGAGCGCCCTTGACCTGATACCGGGCCTGGATGAGCTGCATGAAAACAGGGTGCGCCAGATGCGGAATTGTGTAATCCAGCGCGCCGAGGACGCGATAGTACATCCTCGGGTCAGCCTGCGCGTGGAGT
>DASUPI010000366.1:0-4585 GCA_036281135.1 Rhodoplanes sp.
TCGGCTGCCTGAAGCCGACCTTCGAGCCGCGCGCCACCGAGTTCATCCGCCGCGACGACATGCCGGAGGATATGATCCGGCTGATCGCCCGGCTGATCGAGAAAGGAAATGCCTACGCCGCGGAAGGGCACGTGCTCTTCCACGTGCCGTCGATGCCGGACTATGGGCGGCTGTCCAATCGGACGCTCGACGAGATGGTCGCCGGCGCCCGGGTCGAGGTCGCGCCCTACAAGCGCGACCCGATGGACTTCGTGCTGTGGAAGCCGTCGCAACCGGAGGAGCCGGGCTGGGAGAGCCCGTGGGGCCGCGGCCGGCCCGGCTGGCACATCGAGTGCTCGGCGATGTCGGGCGCGCTGCTCGGCGAAACCTTCGACATTCATGGCGGCGGCATCGACCTCGTGTTTCCCCACCACGAGAACGAGATCGCGCAGTCGCGCTGCGCCTTCCACACGCCGGTCATGGCGAATTATTGGATGCACAACGGCTTTCTGATGGTGGAAGGCGAGAAGATGGCGAAGAGCCTGGGTAATTTTATTACGATACGGGAGCTCTTGGAAAAACTACCGGGCGACGTAATCCGATTGCAAATGATAATGGCGCACTATAGGCAGCCCCTTGATTGGACCGAGAGCCGTGTAGAGTTGGCACGGCACGAGTTAGAAGACTGGGCACACGTACTGAAAGGATATTACAGCCTTCCAAATAGCGAAACTCCTGACATTGTCGTCGAAGCGCTCCTAGACGATTTGAATACACCTGATGCGATCTTCGCTCTTCGCGAACTGTTTTCACGAGCCAAGGGTGGAGGAATGCGTGAAAAACTACTTTTTGCGGCTAATTGTCGGTTCTTAGGGTTCCGACGACTTAATAATCCTGGTCTCTTTCAGTTTGGTGCATCGGGATTGAATGTCAACGCGCAGGCCCTCTTTGCTAATGCTAGTGTTATTGAGCGCTTGCGGGCAGCGATCGCAAATAATGCTCCTGACAGTCTGAAATCCCAACTAATCACGTCCGTTCAAGAGAATGGGTTTAACTTAGACATAGCAAATGACGGGACAATAACGCTCCTGCAAGGAGATCAAGATACTATAAAGAAGACGATAGAAAAAAAGATTGCTACTCGATTGGCAGCTCGCAAGGCTAAAGATTTCAAAGAGGCCGACCGCATCCGCGACGAACTGCTCGCCATGGGCGTCGTGCTGAAAGACGGAAAAGACCCCCAAACCGGCGAGCCGGTGACCACCTGGGAGGTCGCGCGATGATCTCGCCGCGCCCGGCGCCCTTTCATCCTTCCCCGCGTTGCGGGGGAGGGGAACCGCCCATCGCAGGCAAGCTTGCGCAGCCTGCGCAGGCTTGGCTGCGTCGGCGGGGGAGGGGGCGCTTTTTTGGAGCTTCCGCCTGCCCCCTCCACCATGCTGCGCATGGTCCCGCTCCCCCGTTGCACGGGGGAGGATGTAGCGTTGTCTTCGACGGCGAGGACGGCGCTGCCTGGGAGGTCGCGCGATGATCGCGCCGGGGAGGGGGCGCGTCGCGCCGAGCAACGAGGCCCGGCCATGATGGCGCGGGCCAATCCGGAGTTCGCGCTGCGGCCGTTTCTGCCGGAGGACGCCCCGCTGCTCGCCGACATTTTCCGCGCCAGCATCGAGCAACTGACCGGCGAGGACTACAGCGAGGCGCAGCAGCAGGCCTGGGCGGCGGCGGCCGAGGACGCGGGCGGCTTCGCCGCGCGTCTCGCCGCGCAACTGACGATCGTCGCCACGCTCGACGGCTCGCCGGTCGGCTTCGCCTCGCTCGCGCGCAACGAAGAGATCGACATGCTCTATGTGCATCCCGCCGTCGCCGGCCGCGGCGTCGGCACGATGCTGTGCGACGCGCTGGAAAAGCTCGCGGGCGCGCGCGGCGCGACGCGGCTCACCACGGCTGCGAGCGACACCGCGCGACTGTTCTTCGAGCGGCGCGCCTATGTCCCGCAGCAACGCAACACGATTCTACGCGGCGGGGAATGGATCGCCAACACCACCATGCAGAAGCAGCTCGCAGGGCAGGGTGCGCGATGAAGCGCCCCGACACGCCGTTTCCGCGCCACTGGCTCTATTACGTCGCGATCAAGCTCGCGGTCATTGCGATCGCGGTGGCGCTCGGTCTCAAGCTCGTCGGTTACTGGTAAGGGGGGCGGCATGAAGGAACGGCTCTATCTGTTCGACACGACGCTGCGCGACGGCGCGCAGACGAACGGCGTCGATTTCACGCTCTCCGACAAGCTGGCGATCGCCGGCCTGCTCGCCGGGCTCGGCATCGATTATATCGAGGGCGGCTACCCGGGCGCGAACCCGCTCGACACCGAGCTGTTCGGCGAGCAACGCGAGATCGACGCGACCTTCACCGCCTTCGGCATGACGCGGCGGCCGGGCCGTTCGGCCTCCAACGATCCGGGCCTCGTGACGCTGCTCGACGCGCATGCGGATGCGATCTGCTTCGTCGCCAAGTCCTGGGATTACCATGTGCGGGTCGCGCTCGAGACGACGCTCGAGGAAAATCTTGCGGCGCTGCGCGACAGCATCCGCGCGGCCCGCGCCAAGGGCCGCGAGGTGCTGATCGACTGCGAGCATTTCTTCGACGGCTACAAGGCCAATCCCGACTACGCGCTCGCCTGCGCGAAAACCGCATTCGCCGAAGGCGCGCGCTGGATCGTCCTGTGCGACACCAATGGCGGCACGCTGCCGCACGAGGTGGAGCGCATCGTCGGCGAGGTCGCGCGCCACGTGCCGGGCGATCACCTCGGCATTCACGCGCACAACGACACCGAACAGGCGGTGGCGAACTCGCTCGCCGCGGTGCGCGCCGGGGCGCGGCAGATCCAGGGCACGCTGAACGGGCTCGGCGAGCGGTGCGGCAACGCCAATCTCGTCTCGATCATCCCGACGTTGCGGCTGAAACCTGAATTCGCCGACCGGTTCGACATCGGCGTGAGCGACGACAAGCTCAAGAGCCTCAGTACGGTCTCGCGCAAGCTCGACGAAATGCTCAACCGCGCGCCCAACCGGCATGCGCCCTATGTGGGGGACAGCGCGTTTGCCACCAAGGCCGGCATCCATGCGTCCGCGATCGTCAAGGACCCCGCGACCTACGAGCATGTGCAGCCGGACCGAGTCGGCAACCGCCGCCGGCTGCTCGTCTCCGACCAGGGCGGGCGCTCGAACCTCTTGGCGGAGCTCGATCGCGTGGGTCTTGCGGTCGACAAGGACGATCCGCGCCTCGGCCGCCTGCTCGATGTGGTGAAGGAACGCGAGGCGATCGGCTATGCCTATGAGTCGGCGCCCGCCTCGTTCGAGCTGCTGGCGCGCCGCACGCTGGGCGAGGTGCCGGGTTATTTTACCGTCGAGAAATTCGACGTCACGGTGGAGCACCGGATCAATGCGGTTGGAAGGCCCATCACCGTCAGCCTGGCGGTGGTCAAGGTCAAGGTCGGCGAGGAGACGATGATCTCCGCGGCCGAAGGCGATGGCCCCGTGCATGCGCTCGATCTCGCGCTGCGCAAGGATCTCGGCACGTACCAGAAATACATCATGGGGCTCGACCTCACCGACTATCGCGTGCGCATCCTCAACGGCGGCTCAGAGGCGGTGACGCGCGTGCTGATCGAGAGCCGCGACGAGGCGGGCGAGAGCTGGACGACGGTCGGGGTGTCGGCGAACATCATCGAGGCATCATTCCAGGCGCTGATGGACTCGATCGTGTATAAGCTGGTCCGCTCGGGGGCGACCGCATGAGGCCTGGAGGTCCGCGCTAGATATGGTCTGGAACGCATGACCCAGAGGCTCGCCGCGAGGGCCATGATCGCCGTCGGCGCGGCGCTTGCCGTGCTCTTCGTGATGGTCGCGCTGCTGTTTGCGCGGTTCAGTCAGCAGTTCGAGGAAGCGCGCGTCTTGGTCCGGCGCACCAGCGGTGTGATCGCCACGACCAACAGCCTGTTCGAGGCGGTGCTGCAAAGCGAGAGCAGCGAGCGCGGATACCTGATCACCGGGTCGCCCGATTATCTGCAGCGCTACATGCAAGCGCGCGACCGCATCCCGGGAGTGCAATCCGAGCTGCGCAAGCTGACCAGCGACGATCCGCTGCAGCAGACCCGGCTGGATCGGCTGGCTCAGGTCATCCAGCAGAAGGTGGATGAGATGGCCTACACCATCCGCCTGCACGACGAAGCCGGCTTCGTGGAGGCCCAGCGCGAGGTGCAGACCCATCTCGGCCGCAACCTGATGCTGACGATCCGCGCCGGCATTGGCGAGATGATCGCCGACCAGGAGCGCCTGCTGCGCACGCGCCAGGTCGAAGCGCAGGAGGCGCAGAAGCGCACCCTCGCGGCCGCGGCGGCGGGCGGCGTGCTGGTGTTCTGACTCATTCATTTAGTACCCGCCGCGAGGTCTTCTTCCAGCGCGCGCCTGGCGCGTGCATTCTTCTCGAGGATGATATTGGCTTTGGCGGTCCACTTGAAGGGCTTCGGTTTGGCGTTGCGCTCGGTGAGCCAGGTCTCGATGGCAGCCTCGAGTTCGGCGACGCTCTTGAATACGCCGCGGCGGATTTGCTG
>DASUPI010000367.1:0-2878 GCA_036281135.1 Rhodoplanes sp.
TCGCGGAACACCCGGCCCACAAGTCCGCCCATCAGCAGGACCGGGATGAAGACCGCGATCAGGGAGAGCGTGATGGATATGATGGTGAAGCCGATCTCGCGTGCGCCCTTGAGCGCGGCCTCGAACGGCCGCATGCCGGATTCGATATGGCGCACGATGTTTTCCAGCATGACGATGGCGTCGTCGACGACAAAGCCGACCGACAGCGTGAGCGCCAGCATCGTCATGTTGTTGATGGAGAAGCCGAGCGCATACATCACCGCGAAGGTGCCGATGAGCGAGACGGGCACCGCCAGTCCGGGGATGATGGTCGCCGGCAGCTTCCGCAGGAACAGGAAGATCACCAAGATGACCAGGCCGATCGCGATCGCCAGCGTGTGCTGAACGTCGGCGACCGACTCGCGGATGGAGACCGACCGGTCCATCAGCACTTCCATCCGGATCGCGGCCGGCACCTGCGCGCGATAGGCGGGAAGACCGGCGCGGACGGCGTCCACCACGGCGACCGTATTGGCGGAAGGCTGGCGCTGGATGGCCAGCACGATTGCCCGCTCGTTGTTGAAATAGCTCGCGATCTTGTCGTTCTCGACGCTGTCGACGACGCGCGCGACATCGCTCAGCTTGACCGGCGCGCCGTTCCGATAGGCGATGACGACGTCGCGGTAATCCGCGGCGCGCGCCATGGCGGCCGTCGCCGTCAGCGTCACGTTCTGGCGCTCGCCGGTGATCGTGCCGACGGGCGTGTTGGAGTTCGTCTTGGAAACGATGCTCCGTATGTCCTCGAGCGAGATGTTGCGGGCCGCGGCGGCCACCGGATCGACCTGCACCCGAACGGCGAATCGCTGCGCGCCGTAGACGAGCACCTGGGCAACGCCCGGTATCTGCGAAATCTGCTGGGCAAGCGTGATCTCGCCGTAGTCGTTCACGGTCGACAGGGGAAGGGTCGGCGACACCAAGCTGATATAGAGGATGGGGAAATCGCCGGGATTGACCTTACGGAAGGTCGGCGGCGTCGTCATCTCGATGGGTAATCGCCGCTGCGCCACGGACAGCGCCGTCTGCACGTCGAGCGCCGCTCCGTCGATATCGCGGTTCAGGTCGAACTGGACGATGATCTGCGTCGAGCCGAGCGAAGAGCTCGAGGTCATCGAGCTGACCCCGGAAATCGTCGACAGCTGGCGGTCGATCGGCGAGGCGACGGAGGACGCCATCGTTTCCGGGCTCGCGCCCGGCAATGTGGCGGTAATGGCGATGGTCGGGTAGTCGACCGTCGGCAACGCGGCGACCGGAAGCAGCCGGTAGGCGAAAAATCCGAACACGAGCATCGACGCAGTGATCAGCGTCGTCATCACCGGGCGGCGAATGCAGGTTTCGGACAGGCTCATGTTCCGGCCTTCCGCTCGGCGGTTTCCTGCGGCGCGCGCGGAGCGACCCGCGCGCCGTCGCCGAGCTGGAGATGGCCGTCGGTGACGACCGCCTCACCCCCGAGCAGGCCGCTTTCGAGAATGGCGTCGCCGCCTTGCGTGCGGGAGACCTTGACCGGCCGCACGCGCGCCGTTCCGTCTGCGACCACGTAGACGAACGTGCCTTGCTGACTCACCTGCACGGCCGCGGCCGGAACGGCGATCGACTCTTCCGTGCGCAAAGTGAGCCTTGCGGTGACAAGCGTGCCCGGCCAGAGCAGCTCGTCCGCATTCGGCATGGTCGCCCGGATCGTCGCCATGCCGGTTGCGCTGTCGACTGCGTTCTCGATCATGGTCACGGCGCCCTGCGCCCGGCGTTCCTCGCCCGGGACGATCGCCTCGATCGACGCGTCGCCGGTCGCCAATGCCCGGCGCACCTCCGGCAACACGCGTTGCGGGATCGTGAAGGAGACGTAGACGGGCGCCACCTGGTTGATGGTCGCGATCGGCTGACCATCGGCAACGCGAACGAAGTTGCCGATCTTCACATTCGCCTGGCTGATCCGCCCGTTGATCGCCGCATGGATCGAGCAATAGCTCAACTGAACCTTGAGATTGTCGATCAGAGCCTGGCTCGCGCGGATGGCGGCGCGGTACACATCGGCCTGGGTGCGGGCATTGTCGAGATTCATCTGCGGCGTCGCCTGGCGCGCGACCAGCTCGGTGTAACGCCGCAGGTCGCGCTCGGCGCCTTCGAGCTGCGCCTGATCGCGCGCGAGCTGGGCCTCCGCCTGCCGAATCTGCGCTTCGAGCGCCCGGGTATCGAGGCTGACCAGGAGGTCGCCTGCCTTCACGAGCGACCCATCGCTGAAATGAATGTTGACGATCTCGCTGTCGATGCGCGTTCGCACCGCGACGCTGGCGAGCGGGGTCACGGTTCCGAGCGCTTCGACGACCACCGGCACTCGTTTCTTCACCGCCGTGCCCATCTCGACCGACACGAGGCGCGGCTGCGGGGTCTTGGGCGCCTGCGCGGCCGCGCGCTCGTTCGTGCCGAACCACTGCATGGCTGCGGCGCCACCCAGGAGCGCGATCAGCGCTGCGGCTGCAACAAGGAGCCCGGGCTTCTTCATGGAAAGCAGTCTTTCTCGGGTTCCCTTCCCGTACTGGCGGCCTCGCCTGCTCCTCGGCTCCGACTGCGCCCATCCAGCGACGGCTCAGCGCCGGGCGTGCAAATCGTCCAAACCATATTCCCTATTTAGCATACCGGCTTATACGGCGCAGCCCCGCGGCTCCCACCTTGCCAAAATGTCACTGCCGTCCGGCAATTTTGAAGGACGCCGAGCGTAAGGCACTGACAGAGAAGAGGGAACCTGGTTTGTGGGGGTGTCACCGACTTGAACCTGGATTTGCGACATCGTCGTGCTGTACCCGCAGGCACGCTCCCAGGAGTTCCAAGGCTCCATTCAGCATGC
>DASUPI010000368.1:0-3081 GCA_036281135.1 Rhodoplanes sp.
TCAGGTTGATATAGATGCCGGGGAACATCATCAGCGGGTTTCCGCCGGGCATGAACAATTTGCCGCCCATGCCGAGGAAGATCTTCTTGTTCGCTTCCACATCCTTCGAGATGAGGTGCCAGTGACCCATGGTCACGCCGATCTCGTTGTAGGGGGCCGGTTGCGCGACCGCGGGACCGGCGGTCAGTGTCCACGTGAACAATAAAGCTGCCAACACAGCTGTCTTCATGTCTGCCTCCCTGTCGAGTCTCCATTCGCCTGTTGAGCCGGCGATGCGACGGGAACGCTATCAGCGGGCGGGAATGCGCGAAAGATTGGCCGGGCGGAATCGTCGTGCCGCGTCATACCGGTCCGGGTGATCCGGTGCAGCGGCGACCCGGCGCGCGTCTGCGTCCGCGCGGCGAGCATTCTGCACGGCCGGCGCGGTCAGCTCATTCTGCAAAAGACCAATAAAGTCGCGGCACCGAGCGCCGAGGAGTCCGGAACGAGGCTCAAACGCCCCGGTCTATTCACCCTTCATGCCGGTGCGCACGACCACGTCTCCCCAGAGGTCGAAGCCGGCCTTGATGCGCGACGCGGCCTCGACGGACGTCGAGGCCACGATCCAGATGTCCTGCTTGCTGAAGCGGTCCCTGAACTCGGCCGTGCCGATCGCCTGCCGGACCTTGCGTTCCAGCAGCGCCACGATCTCGTCCGGCGTTCCGCCCGGCGCCAGCAGAATAAAGTCGGTCGTCAATTCAAAGCCGGGATAGCCGGATTCGGCCACCGTCGGCACGTCCGGGGCCAGCGGCGAACGCCGGGAGGTCGAGACCGCGAGCGCCCGGAGCTTGCCGGCGGCGGCCTGCGGAAGCAGGCCGGAGGTCGAGCCGAACGCGACCTTGAACTGGCCGGCGAGAAAATCCGATACCATCGCGGCGGCGCCGCGGTACGGCACGCCCACGGTCTCGAATCCGGCAAGCAGCCGGAAGTACTCCATCACCAGATGCGACGACGTGCCGTTGCCGCCGTGCGCGTAGGAGACCGGGCCCTCCTTCCTGGCCCAGGCGACGAACTCGGCCACGTTGTTCGCCGGCACCGACGGATGAACGAACAATGTCTGGGTGCTGTAGTTGACGACGGTGATCGATTTCAGATTGAAGCCGAGGTCCTTGTACAGGTGCGGATTGACGGTGAGCGTGGAGCTCAGCGTGAACAGGAGCGTGTAACCGTCCGGCGCCGACTTGCTGACGAAGTCGGCCGCGATATTGCCGCCAGCGCCGGAGCGTACCTCCGCCACCACCGGCTGCTTCAGCGCCGCGGCGAGCTTCTCCGCGACGGCACGGGCGACGATGTCGAGCGGCCCGCCCGCCGCCGAGGACACGATGATCCTGATCGGATGCGTCGGGTAGGGCTGCGCCGCCGCCGTCTCCGGGACGAGGAGCGCCGCGGAGACCAGCGTGAGACATCCCGCAAT
Source organism: Rhodoplanes sp. (assembly GCA_036281135.1). GTDB lineage: Bacteria > Pseudomonadota > Alphaproteobacteria > Rhizobiales > Xanthobacteraceae > Rhodoplanes. The sequence goes on from DASUPI010000368.1 coordinate 1,454, forward strand.
CAAAGCCGCAAACTCAGAGCGTGTGGGAGCCATTGCGTTCTCCTTCACGGCATGGCGGCACGGTATCGGCCCCCTTGCTGTGGCGACTAGAGCAGCTTTCGTCGAGTTGGATGCATAAGAGCGCCACACGCACGGCGTGCTCCCCTCCCCCTTGTGGGGCTAGTATGAGCACAGATCTCTGCATGCGATTTGGCCTTGCGGAGGAGGAATCTGGTGTGATTCTGTTTCTGCCGTCGCGATTCGGGGGACTGGGCGATGGCGGAGATGGATATCGGGTATTTCGGCGACCGGCGCCTAAAAAAAATGGCGCTCAGTTGCTGGCACGCGTTTGCGAGCGCCAGACGATTGGTCTGCGCAAGCTTGGAGACGACCGAGCCGAAACGGTAAAGTTTCGACGATTTCTGATGAACGAGCGGGTCACGGTCGAAAAGATGGTGGCCCGCGTGCGGGCGCGGGTGACGGAGGCGGCGGCCGGCCGGCACGTGCTGGCGATCCAAGATACCAGCGAAATCAACTACGAGGCCAAGCGAGCGCGCAAACATGGGCTCGGCACGGTAGGCAACGGCAGCGATGTCGGGCTGTTTGTCCATCCGGTGCTGACCGTCGACGCCGAGAGCGGGCAGTGCCTCGGCTTGACCGATGTCCAGGTGTGGCGGCGGTTCAAAAAGAAGGCCGCGGACTACCGCAAGCAGCCGATCGAGGAGAAGGAATCCTATCGCTGGCTGAAAGGTCCGCGCCGCGCCAAATGGGCGTTGGCCAAAGCCGCCATGGTCACGATCATCGACGACCGTGAGGGGGATATTTACGAAAAATGGGCTCGCCTGCCGGACCGTCGCACTCATCTGTTGACCCGCGCATGTCGGGACCGCGCCATAGCGGGCGGCGGCAGCTTGTTCGCCACCATGGCAGCATTCCCCGAGCAGCATCGCTTCACGCTCGATCTGCCGGCCCGGCCGGGCAAGCGTCAGGCGCGCCAGGCGCGGTTGAGTATGCGCTTCGGCCGGGTCCGCATCTGTCGCCCGAAATCCTGCTCCGATCGCAATGCACCGCCCGAGATCGAGTTGTTCGCGATCGAAGTCCGCGAGCTCAACCCGCCGGCGGGCGAAGAGCCAATCCATTGGCGCTTGCTGACCACGCATGACGTCCAAACCGTCGCGCAAGCCGTGACGGTGATCGGTTGGTATCGCCAGCGCTGGCACGTCGAACAACTGTTCCGAACCGTCAAGCGCCAAGGGTTGGGCATTGAACAGAGCGTCGTTGAGCACGGCGATGCCCTCGAAAAGCTCGCCGTCATTGCCCTCATCGCCGCCTGCCAGACCATGCAGCTGGTGCTCGCCCGCGCCTCCAACGATCACGATCAGCCGGCAATCCACGTTTTTGACGACCGACAGATCAAGGTCCTGGACGCCCTGCAGGCGCGACTGCAAGGCCGCACCACCAAGCAGCAAAATCCCTATCCACCCAGAACCCTCGCTTGGGCCGCCTGGACCATCGCTCGCCTCGGCGGCTGGTCCGGCTACGAAAGTGAACGATCCACCGGACCAATCACAATGCGAAACGGGCTCGAACGCTTCAATGCCATCGTCCAAGGATACTTCCTCGATGAAGATGTGTGCTCATGCTAGCCC
>DASUPI010000369.1:0-3071 GCA_036281135.1 Rhodoplanes sp.
GACTCAAGGGCCTTGCGATTCATCCAATCCGTGAATCAGACCCCACAGCGCTTGTCAAAGCCGCCGATCCGAACTGCCTCGACCTGTCACCTCCGAGATAGGGCTCGAGATAGGGCTGAACAATTACAATTTCACTGACCCGCCCAACATCGTTTTAGCAGAGGAGAGGCTGCTTCAGCCTTCGAGCACTGTCAAACTTAATGCATGGCAGTGAACCGAACCGGGTGCTTTGAACCTGCGTCGCTCCATGTCATTCGCCCGCTTCTGCTATGACCATGCCCTCCTGTGCCTTCGCGTCATGCAGCGCCCGCCACACCTTCTCCGGCGTCAGCGGCATCTGCATCTCGCTCGCGCGGTCGCCGCGGTCGGCGCGAACCAGGGCATCGACGACGGCGTAGACGACCGCCGGGGTGGCGCCAATCGTGCCAAGCTCGCCGACGCCTTTGACGCCGAGCGGATTGTTCCGGCACGGCGTCGACTGGTCGAGCACGTGCACGAAATCGCGGATGATGTCGGCGCGCGGCATGATGTAGTCCATTACGCTGGCCGTGATCGCCTGGCCCGAGCCTTGGTCGTAGAGCATGTGCTCGCTCAGCGCCTGGCCGATGCCCTGGACCGCGCCGCCGTCGAGCTGGCCGCGCACGATCATCGGATTGACGACGCGCCCCACATCATTCGCCGAGAGGTAGGAGACGATGTCAATGACGCCGGTCTCCGGATCGATCTCGACCTCGCAAATATGACACCCGTTCGGCCAGCTCGGTCCGTTCACTTTGCTCGTCGCATCGATGAAGATGCGGTGTTCCGGCTGACGTCCGGCAAGCTCGAAGAGACTAATGCGGCGGTCGGTACCGGCGACTTGGAAGACGCCCTCGACATAGTCGATGTCGGCGACGGAGGCCTCGAGCGCATCGCTGGCAAGCTGCCTTCCCGTCGCTACCGCCATCTCGGAAGCGTGATGGATCGCCGAGCCTGCGGTGAAGAGCGACCGCGAGCCGGCGCTGCCGAAGCCCGAGCCGCGATCCGATGAGCACTTCGCGATCGATCCCGACAAGATCGAGGAAGAGAAGAAGTTCGACGGCATCTTCGTTTGCTGCGCACCAACACCGATCTAATCCGCTCGAGGCCACAAGCAGCTGTGGGCCGTGGAGCAAACCTTCCCAACCGCCAAGCACCTGCTCTCGACCCGGCCGATCTTCCACAAGCTCGACGAGACCATCCGCGGTCACGTGCTCTGCAGCTTCCTCGCCCTGGTGTTGAAGAAGGCGCTGGAGGACTCAAGAGATAGCGCCTAGCGATTTCATGGCCGCGTCCACGTTGTCCTTATTGTATTTGTTCAGGTCATCGCACGGACTGAGCATCTCGGAGTCTCCGGATAGGACTCAAAACGGCATACGATCTCGTGATCGGTTTCGTGATCACTTCGCCGCCAAGAACGTGAGTCGAAGATTATATTGCAGTGCACAACGACTCAAGCGCGTTTTGCGCAGCGCATAATACCATTCAAGAAAACCAATTAATTTCAATGCATTGTTTAACTAATCAGAAACCATGACCCCGCATTTTAACGTATGGCTTCGTTGCATTTTGGCCTCGGTGACGCCTGAATTCGTGAGTAACGAAACCGTGAGCTGGCCGTGAATTTGGCACAAAATAGCGGGCAGCCAAGAAGAACTTCGGGGAGTCGGCGTGCGCCAACACGACCGACTGACGAGGGGACATAATGCTCCGCACATTCGGGGAATCTCGGGGATTTCGCACGATCATCGTGGGCTTTCTGGCTGGGGTCGCGACGCTCGCGCTCGCAGTCGATGCGGCTGACGCGAAAGGTCGGAAGCGTCACGCCGCCAAGAAGGGCGGCGGCTACTCTACCTGCTGTTCGAACAGCTCGAGGCAGGCAAGGTCAAGACGGACACTCCGCCTCGAAAAACACGTTGTTGAAGCCTCCGCCAGCCGCACGGCCCCGGTGATCGCCGATGCGCGCGACGGCGAAGGCGCGAGCGCGCCGGTGGTCGTGGCGTCGGCGGGCGGCGACGTTCCACCTACGGCTTCGCCGGCCAGCGCCGCCATACCGATGCCGGCGACCCCGATCAATCGCGGCCCAAGCGAGGCCTCCGCACCTGCGGCGGCAGCCCCTTCGCGGAAGAACGCGGGCGGCGCCATCGACCCGATCAAGCCGATTGCGGTCAGCACCATCAAGGTCAAGCTCAACGGCGTCCAGACCGCTTCGCTGACGCCGCCCCTCGCTCACCTGCCGCTCGTCGCCGTGAAAGACAACGTCACGACGAACGCGATTGCAGCGAGCCCGGCCGAACCAGCGGCGGAGCCCGCATCCGCGAAGCCGGCCGTGCAGACCGCATCCGTCAAGCCGGCCGCCGCTCCGATCCCTGCGGCCCCGGCAGCCCCCTCGTCGCCCGAGCCGAGCCACCCGGCCGCCGCCGCTCCCGCGCCGGCGCCTATCCAGGTTGCGTCTGCGGGGCCCACGATACCGGTTGCCGCTCCGGCGCCTGCTCCAATTCAGGTCGCGTCTGCGGCGCCCACGATCAGCGCGGCTGCGGCCGCCCCGGCCGAGGCCGCCGCCCCGAGCGCGCCCCGCAAAGTGCACACGGGCTGGATCATCCAGGTCGGCGCCTTTGAGGCCGAACGCGAGGCGAAAGACCGGCTGAGCTCTGCGCAAAGCAAGGCCAAGCATCTGCTCGCCCGCGCCGACGCCTTCACCGAGACCGTCGTGAAGGATAACCAGACCTTCTTCCGCGCCCGTTTTGCGGGCTTCGAGAAAGACGAAGCGGAAGCCGCTTGCAAATATCTCAAGCGCAACGACTTCGCCTGCATGACGCTTAAGAACTGAGCGTTTCAAGAGGGCGCCGGAGCGCGCGCCCTTCCTTCCCCCGCAGGGATTAGTGACGCCGCCAACGGCAGAGACGCAGACGGGGAAACATCCTACCTCAATATTCGGATAGCCTGCGGCATCCTGTTCCTCCTCGTGCCAGGGAGGGGCGGGGTGCCGCCGGCCGCGTTTTGTTTTAACGCGACAACCAAGCGTTAAGGGTCTTGGCGTAACCGCTCCGCCG
>DASUPI010000370.1:0-3210 GCA_036281135.1 Rhodoplanes sp.
AAGCGGCTGCGGGCCGGCACGGTCTGGATCAATTGCCATAACGTCTTCGACGCATCACTCCCTTTCGGCGGCTACAAGCAATCGGGCTGGGGACGCGAGATGGGCGAAGAGGTTCTGCACAACTATTATACACCGAGGTCAAAGCGGTGCCGTCTACCGACCGTCGGCGGAACCGTCAAAAGAGGAATGACTGTCCGCGATGGACCGGAATCTGCACTCGGATGCCTGAGTGAAGTGATGGGAAAAGCTCGGCACCGTACCGCACGACGAGTTCGAGGTCACGGCCCAGCGGCATAGCTCACCACTCGTCGGCAGTAAAAGAGAAGCCCTCGGCTTCATCTCGATGACCGCAATCAGCGTTGTGTCTTGACGGAATGCAGCGTGGGATCTGCTGAGGTCGTTCGGCTGTCGCATGGGGGCACCTATGGTTTGTCATCACCGCGCCAAGGTGGCATGCCCTTGCCGCGCGCCCCATAGCATCTACAAGCGCCACGGCACGACGACGCTGTTCGCCGCCCTGAATGTGCTCGACGGAACCGTCATCGGCCGCAACATGCAGCGCCATCGGCATCAGGGGTTCATCCGCTTTCTCAACGCCGTCGAAGCGCAGGTCCCCGCCGGCGTAAGGAAGGCGCTTGCCAAAGAGACACGGCAATCAAAATCCTGAAGATGACCCGATCAGTTCATCAACCGCGCGCCACCGACGGCGAGATCAGCCGAAAACGCGCGACCGATCGCGACCACGCCAATGCGCCGTAGGCGTCGGGTACTGAGGGGAATATCGGTTCGATACGGCACGAACTCCTGAAAGCGGAACGGAATCGTCCGCCACTGCGCATCGGCACGGAAGCTTTGCCGGTAGGATTGCCAGGGTCGAGTCAGGTCACTGGTGCGCAGGTGAACGCTGTATTCCTCGCTGTTCCCGAAGACGTCGACCTCAAGGCCGGACCACGCGCTGACGTCGATCGCTTGACCGTCGGGTGCAAGGTCGAGCGAGACCTGAACGAAGCCGCCGTTGTTTTCGAGGCTGACATCGCCGCGCATGCGGATCGCCGGCCGACCGGCCACCACCTCGCGAACCATGGTCCCGTTGGACGACCCGCCCATCACGCGGTCGGTGAACAGCCGCCACCGGGTTCCGATCGTGGACATGGGCGGATCTCGGCTCAGATCATCAATGATGGCGGACTGAAGAGTCATCGTTTCGCCTTCTGCCCCGCCGCTGGCAAGGACGGAGCCCGCAAGGATCAACAACGTGCGGCGATCATACAGCATGCGCAAGACGTAAGCCCCGCCGGCAGATCATGGCAAACTGGCGGAGCTTGAACACAGCCCGGGTCATTGCTCATCAATCATAACTTGGCATCGCGGCTGCGGCAGATTCGGGTACGGTCGCACTCGGGCTTGCTGACGCCACCGGCCATGCCCTTGATGCATTCGACGGCTTCATCAGGGCAATAAACGCCAAGAACTAAGCAGAATGGGACTACTCAAGGGACGGCTCTCGCCGACCATCTTATTGGCACGACTCAGCCACCAGGGCGTCGCCCGCCGATGTCAGGTCATCTGCGCATATCAAAGCCGATTTGACCCATCAGCGACGCTCGGCCAGGCTATCGCCGCCGCGCTCGCTTCTGGCGAAGTGCAGTGGTCGGCGAATGTGTTTCGAGAGGTTAGACCGCATGTGGCCGGATCGCCGTCTTCTCGATCTCTTGCGGATCGAGCACCCCATCATTCAGGCGCCGATGGCCGGCGCGATGGATTTCGAATTGGCGGCCGCTGTGGCGGAGGCGGGCGGGCTCGGATCGCTGCCGGCGGCGATGCTCACGCCTGACCAGTTGCGGGACCAGATCGCGCAATTTCGCAGCAGTACACGCAAGCCGCTCAACGTGAACTTTTTCTGTCATGTTCCGCCCACGCCGGACGCGGCGCGCGAGGCGCGCTGGCGTGAGCAGCTCGCGCCCTATTACCGCGAGTACGGGCTTGATCCCACAGCGGCGACACCGTTCGCCGTCCGTGCGCCGTTCAACGAGGCGTTCTGCAACGTGGTGGAAGAGACGCGGCCGGAGGTCGTGAGCTTCCATTTCGGGCTGCCGTCGCCCGAGTTGATGGCGCGTGTCAAGGCGACCGGCGCCGCGATCTTGAGTTCGGCGACCCATGTGGGGGAGGCGCGCTGGCTCTCCGAACGCGGCGTTGATGCGATTATCGCGCAGGGCTTAGAGGCCGGCGGCCATCGCGGCATGTTCCTCACCGACAAGTTAGAGGGACAGGTCGGGATATTCGCCCTAACGCCGCAGATTGTGGACGTGGTTGATGTCCCCGTGATTGCAGCGGGCGGCGTCGGCGATGCACGCGGCATCGTCGCCGCCCTCGCGCTTGGCGCGGCCGGCGTGCAGATCGGCACCGCGTATCTCTTTTGTCCGGAGGCGAAGATTTCGGCGCCCCATCGGGCGGCTCTTCGAGGCGCCCGCGACGATGCGACGGCTCTGACCAACCTTATGAGCGGGCGGCCCGCACGCGGAATCGTCAATCGGGTGATGCGCGAGTTGGGACCGATTTCAGAAGTCGCGCCCGAATTTCCTCTCGCAACGGGCGCACTCGCGCCCTTGCGGGCCGCAGCCGAAGCGCGCGGTTCAGGCGATTTCTCCCCGCTCTGGGCAGGCCAGGCGGCCGGGCTCGGACGCTCGCTGCCGGCCAGCGAATTGACGTATCTTCTCTCCGCCGAGGCGCTCGCCCTCGTGCGTGCGCTGGCGGACGCGGCGGCCGTCGTCCCGTGAAAGGCATGCGCGGTTCATCGTCCCGTTCCGGAGGGGACCGGCGGCGGCATCTGATCGCCCGTGCGGGTCTGCCGGCAATGCAGATCGAGACGTGTGTCGTTCGGCGTCGTAGGTGCCGCTTATGTGGCATCTCCCCGACGAAATATTCACACGGGAGATTTCGGACTTGCGAGCCGATCGAGCTGCGATGTCAGGATTTGGCTTAGCTGCCCCAAGGTAAATGCGACTGCTTGTCCCCAGCTACCGAAAGCTGGCGGTAAAGCCCTAGCGCATACATCAACAAACTTGCTGAGGAGACAAGGATGCGAGACGTTATTCTCGCGGCTGCCAGCGAGGCGGCCGACGCAACCCTCGTGCCTGCTCGTGAGACGAGCGGGCCCGCCGAACCGCACGACGATATTGCCGCGCAGCTGACGCAGGTGCGATCGGCGGG
>DASUPI010000371.1:0-6488 GCA_036281135.1 Rhodoplanes sp.
GCGATTTGCGCTTCGCTGCGCGGCGCGATGTTCGAGCCCTGTTTCGATGTCGTGCAGACGAGCGGCACGAGTTTTCGCGGCTCGCTCTCGGGCTTCGGCTTCGCCTATTGCGATTTCGTGCGGCGCAATCCGCGCATGGGACTGACCGGGGCCGCGGGGACCGCACCGCTCAGATTGAGGCCGACCACGTCAGGCAGCGCGACCCAATCCGGGCCGGCCGCCATTCCCGCGAATCCGCAGTCCGCGCTTGTTCCCAACAAGACCGCGCCGGTGTCCGCGCCGGAAAATCTTCCGCCGGCGTCCGCTGCCGAAGCGGCGCCCCCGGTTCAATCCGCCGTGGTCACATTCGAATAGGCAAGCGCGCCAAGTTTCGCTGGCGTAGCGCCGTCAGTCGAGATCGATGCGGAACGGCAGCGCCTCCGAATAGCACGGCGTATACGGCGACATTGCCGCGATGGCCGCGGTCATGCGTCCGTTTCGGCCGAGCAGTTGGTCGGCGAGCGAGACGATGCGCGTATTCGGCAGCGCGGTTGGCGACGCCTTGCGGACCGCGAGCGCGATCATGCGCTCGTCCCGATTGGGAGCCAGCGCACAGGCCGAGACGAAGGCAGCCGCGCTCGATCGGCTGATGCCGGCATGGCAATGCACGACGAGCGGCTGGGTGCGATCCCAGGCGCGCACGAAGCTTAGAAGCCGTTCGACGTGATGTGCCTGCGGCAGGATATAGCCGTCGAGGGGCGAGCATATGTCGTCCATATCCAGCCAAAGGTGATTGTCAACCTGAACTCCCTCGGGAGTTGAGACGGGATAGGTCTTGTTGATGAGCGTGACGATATGGCTCGCGCCGGTTGCGGTTACAGTTTCGTGCAGGCGGGCGAGCGAGCAGACGTGAATCATGCTGCAATCTCCCTGCGATTCGGCATCCTGTTAGCGCCGCTATGTGACGGCTTCAAGCCGTTGACAGCGGCCCGAAGCGGTCGAGATAGCGCCGCTCGGCGTGCTCCGCCGGCCAGGGCGTCAGGTAGCCGCGCTCGACCGGCTGCGGCAGGGCCGGGCGCGGCCCGAAAAACCGCCGCGCCTCCTCGGCGGAGAAGCCGGCGAGCCGGGTCGCCTCCAGGAAGGCGGAGCCGCGGTCGGCCGCCTTGACGATCCGCACCACCTCATCGGGCAATTCGGGCGGCAGGCCGAAGCGCAGGTGGATCGCGGTGAGCAGCCGTTTCTCCACCGCCTTGTAGGCCTCGCCGATCACCGCCTTGAACGGCGAGATCATGTCGCCAATCACGTATTCCGGGGCATCGTGCAGGAGCAGCGCGAGGCCGAGCCGCCGGTCGAGCGCGCCGACGCGCCGGCGCGCGATCTCCTCGACCAGCAATGTGTGCTGGGCGACCGAGAAGATATGGGCGCCGATCGTCTGCCCGTTCCAGCGGGCGACCCGGGCGAGCCCGTGCGCGATGTCCTCGATCTCGATATCGAGCGGGGAGGGGTCGAGCAGGTCGAGCCGCCGGCCCGACAGCATGCGCTGCCACGCGCGCGGGGCGCTCGCTTCGCTCTCCTTGCGCAGGACGAGCTTGGACTGGGGCATCGAGTCGCTCGGCATGCGGCCGGTCACTTCGCTGGCGACGCCCTCGGCGTCGCTCCGCAGCAGGCTGCGTGGCGGTGACAATCGACCAGGTGGTCGTTGACCATGCCGACCGCCTGCATGAACGCATAGACCACGGTCGGTCCGCAGAACTTGAAGCCGCGCGCACCCAGGTCCTTCGCGATGGCGCGCGACAGCTCGGTTTGCGCCGGCACTTCCGCGGTCGAGCGGAAGTGGTTGACCTGCGGGCGCCCGTCGACAAAGCCCCACAACAGCGCGCCGAAGCCGGGCCCCCTCTCCATGACGTCGAGCCAGGCGCGGGCGGACGACACCGCCGCTTCGATCTTGGCGCGGTTGCGCACGATTCCCTGGTCCTGCATCAGCGCTTCGATCTTGCGGGCATTGTAGCGGGCGATCGCCTCCGGCGCGAAGCCGTCGAAGGCGCGGCGGAAGCGCTCGCGCTTGCGCAGGATGGTGATCCAGGACAGGCCGGCCTGGAAGCCGTCGAGCACGAGCTTCTCGAACAAAGCGCGGTCGTCGTATTCGGGAACGCCCCATTCCTCGTCGTGATAGGCGAGATAAAGCGGATCCTGTTTCGGCCAGGGACAGCGGGCAAGGCCGTCGGGGTGGAGATCGGGACCCGTCATCCGGCCGCCTTCGCGGCGCCCGCCCGGGCCAAGCCGGCCCATGCGGGTTCCACCGGGCGCAGTCTCGCATTCCCGGCGACCAGCACAAGCCCGGCCGCCGCAGCGTCGGCGACGCGATCGAGCCGCAGCAAGGCCAAGCCGCGCCCGCCCGCCGCGGAGCCCATAGCGCCCAGGGTCTTCTCGCCGGCGACGACCGGCGTCCCGGCTTGGGGGGCGACGCCGTCGATCAGGACGGGCACGACGCGGTTGCGCACCGTCCCCCGGTGCTGCATGCGCGAGACCACCTCCTGGCCGACATAGCACCCTTTTGCGAAGTCGACGCCGTTGAGCTGGTCCATGTCCGCCTCGTGCGGGAACGCGTCCCCATAGGCGAAATCGCGGCCGCCGCGCGGCACGCCCAATGCGATGCGATGCGCCTCATAGGCCGCGGCGTCGCCGAGCGCTGCGCCTTGCGTCCGAACCGTGTCGGCGGCGATCGCGGGCGACACGATGGCGCGCCAGCCGAGCGCCGCGAGCCGCGGGTCGGCAAACCAAGGCGAGCCAGGCTCGCGCGCCGCGGACGCCGGCGCATCGTCCCACAACGCGAGCACGGCCGTTGTGTTCGAGACGTCTTCGACCGTCACCTTGGCCCGCAGCTTGTAGAAATTGAGCTTGCCGACCAGCATTGCCGCGAGCGACCGCTCGCAGTCGAGCAGGAAGCACGCGCCCTCCGCATCGGCCGATTGAACCACGAGAAAATCCGCGACGATCTTTCCCTGCGGGGTCAGGAGCGCCGCATAGCGCGGCGTCGCCTCGCCCATCGTCTCGATGTCGGCGGTGAGCAGACCGTGGAGGAACCGGCGTGCGTCCGCGCCGGAAATCCTGATGATGCCGCGATCGGGCAGGAGCGCCGCTTGCATGATGGCTCGCATTCGCCTCGGTCCGGCGCGATCCCGCCTGTCGAGACGTTGCAGCGGAGCATGCCGGAAATGGACCCACGACAAGGTAGGTCACGCGCCGTCCTGCCTCAAGGGCCGAACACGCCCCGGCAACGGCTATTGCTTCGACTTGCGCAGGGAGAATTCGCCCGAGGAAATGCGCTTCGGCAGGCGCGCGGCGAACCGCGCGGTCGCATCCTCGCCATAGGTGGCGACGAGCTCGGCCAGCGTGACGAACAGCGAGACCTGCGCCATGCACTCGGACTCGATGCCGTCGAGCCAGGCCTCCATCCAGGCCTCCTTGACGTGGCCGAGCGCTCGCTTCTTCTGATCCTGAACCGACCTCGTCTTGCGAGCGTCCTGCGCGATCATCGACATGCTGAAAACCCCCGCCTGCGAGCGAAGTCTTAGCATGACTAGTCGGCCCGACCAGACAATCCTCAACAAACGGTTAACGCGCGAAGGTCGTGCGCCGCATCAATTCGCGTAGCGGGCGGTGACCTCGCGGGAGATTTTGGCGCCTTCCTCGAGATAGCGCCGGATGGCGACCTCGGCCGGCGGCGTGCAGGTGCGATAGCTCTGCTGGAAGACGTTGAAGCCGCGATTGAAGGCCAGGATCATCTGGGAGCGGCGCGCCCCGCTGGGCGCTTCGGCGTCGACCAGCGCCTGCATTTCGTTGCGCCATTTCTGGCCTTCATTGGCACCGCACAAGGCGCGCAGGTAGTGCAGCGCGCCGAGGATTTCGGCGAGCCGCCGCAGATCATTGTCGAACGGGGTCGTCTGACCGGCGGCCGGACCGCCGAGGCTGCCGAGCAGCGCGAGGCAGAGACAGGCGGAGAGGGCGGCGCGTTTCATGCCGAAGCCTTCTTGATTGATCGCGTTCTCTATGGGGCGCAAAGGCGTCAGCCGCAAGGCGGCAGGCGGGGGCGCTTCAGCCCGAATCCGCGTCTGCTCCCAGCCTGGCGCGGGCCGCCGCGATGATCTGCGGCAGGACTTCGGTGGTCTTCAGCGTCCCGACCGCGTCGGGATCGAGCCATCGATAGTCCGAAAGCTCCGCATTGAGGGCAGGCTCGCCGGCCCGCCAGTGCGCCGCAAAGGCGAGGATGACGAAGTGGCGCTCGACGCGGCCGTCCCGATCGCGTTCGATCACCTCGCGGTGGCCGGCAAGCGCCACCGGCGCGATGGCGAGGCCGGTCTCTTCCGCGACCTCGCGGACGACCGCCTCGATCAGCGTCTCGCCCGCTTCCACCCCGCCGCCCGGCAGCGTAAACAGGCCGTATGCCGGCGGCCGCGCGCGGCGCACCACCAGGACCTTGCCGGCGCGGAACACGGCGGCGCTGACGGCGAGAATCGGACGAAGCGGATAGGAACGGCCGTTCATGACGGCGTCGCGCGCGCATACATAGCGGGCATCATGCGGTCCGTGACCTGCCTGGGCAATCATGATTAACGCGCCCGCCGGCCAGGCGAGAATAGGCGCGTGAGCGGGAGCGGACAGGGTGGCGCCATTCGAACAAATGCCGGCTGCGCCGAACGCGCATTAACGTTACTGTGGACTTGAGGGTTCTTCGGTGTGCGGCCGCTACGCCATCACCTCCTCTCCGGAGGCCATGCGGGCGCTCTTCCGCTATCGCGAGGAGGCGCGCTTCCCGCCCCGCTACAATATCGCGCCGACCCAGCCTGTTGCGGTTGTCCGCCGCATCAATGGCGAGCCGAGCTTCGCGCTGATGCGCTGGGGGCTCATCCCCTCCTGGGTGAAGGACCTGCACGCGTTCTCGCTGCTCGTGAACGCGCGCGGCGAATCGGTCAACGACAAGCCGGCGTTCCGCTCCGCGATGAAGCGGCGGCGCTGCCTGGTGCCGGCCGACGGCTTCTACGACTGGAAGGACGAGGGCGGACGCCGGCGCCCCTATTACGTCCGCAGGAAGGGCGGCGGACCGCTCGCCTTCGCCGGCCTGTGGGATGCCTGGACCGGCCCGAACGGCGAGGAGATGGACACGGTGTGCATCGTCACGACGCGGGCCAACCGCCTGCTCGCGCCGATCCATGACCGCATGCCGGTGATCGTCCCGCCGGAGGCGTTCGACCTGTGGCTCGACTGCGACCGGGTCGATGCGACGACGGCCGCGGCGCTGATCGCGCCCGCGCCGGACGCCCTGCTGGAAGCCTATGAGGTGTCGCTCGCCGTCAACCGCACCGCCAACGATTCCCCCGCGCTGATCGCGCCGCTCGCTGAAGGGCAGGGGGCCGGCGCGGCGGCGGTGGCGATGGAGCAGGGAAGCGGCTCGCCTGCACCTGCCCAGCCCGCCGCCCGCAAGCCCAAGCCGAAAAAGGACGACGGCTAGGCGGAGCTGTTTTGAGGCCGCCATAGCGGTGGCCGTAGCCCGGATTGAGCCGTCGGGTCGCGCCCCGCGCGCCCGAAGGTAGCCGTAGCCCGGATTGAGCGCAGCGAAATCCGGGATATGACCTATCCGCCTCTCCCCGAGCGGCACGTCGATTACATCCACTTCAATCCGGTCAAGCATGGCCTTGTGGCGCGCGTGCGCGATTGGCCGCACTCGTCGTTTCATCGTTATGTGCGGTATGGGCTGTTGCCCGAGGATTGGGGCGGAGATGCCGGTCGAGATCAGGCGGGTTTCGGCGAACGGAAAGGCTGACCCCGGATTTCGCTCCCGCTCAATCCGGGCTACGCTTGCTTTCCAGGTTCATCTGGTGGCGACCGGGATCTCGTGGCCTTCGCTGAACCAGATCGTCTGCGCGCTGCGCTTCTTTTACGGCGTGACCCTCGGCCAGGCGACGATCCCGGAGCGCATCGCCTATGGCCGACATCGTGACGCGTTTCTGACGAGCCTCGGACGTAAATGGCCGGGAGCACCGAGCCGCACCTAAAGCAGAGTTGCGTGCCTTCGCCAACAGATGCCCCCGCCTGCAGCCGCAACTCGCCGAAAGCCGCCGACGACCAACGACGCGAATGGGATGGACCGGCCGCGCTCCCGCCCCCAACGGTCTCAGAGTGCGCGGGGGCTTGTCAGCAGAAGGAGCACCACCATGCCCCGCACGACCACCTTGCACGCAGTGACCGCCATCGGAATAGATATGGGCAAGACCACACTTCACATGATCGGCCTCGATGCGCGCGGCGCCATTGTGCTTCGAGAGAGGGTCTCGCGCGGACGCATCGCGTCGCGGCTTGCGAACGTGCCCCCCTGCCTCATCGGCATCGAAGCGGGAATGGCGACACACTATGTCGCTCGTGAGCTGACCGAGCTTGGCCACGATGTGAAGCAGGTTCCGGCCACGTATGCAAAGCCGTTTCGGCACGGGCACAAGAATGATTTCCGAGAT
>DASUPI010000372.1:0-8762 GCA_036281135.1 Rhodoplanes sp.
GCAGCTCGGGGAGGGGCCGTTCTTCCACGTCAATTCCGACACGATCTGGATCGACGGCGTGTCGCCCAATCTGCAGCGTCTCGCGCACGCCTTCGAGGTGAACGCCATGGACGCGCTGCTCCTGCTCGCGCCGACCGCGACCAGCGTCGGCTATTCGGGGCGCGGCGACTTCGCCATGGCGCCGGATGGACGGTTGCGCCGTCGCGGGGAACGCGACGTCGTGCCGTTCGTCTATGCTGGCGTCGCCGTGCTTAATCGCTCGCTGTTTGCGGACCCGCCAGGGGGCGCGTTTCCGCTGACACAGCTATTCAGTCGCGCGGAGGAGGCCGGCCGCCTTTACGGGCTGCGGCTCGAAGGCGTGTGGATGCATGTCGGCACGCCGGAAGCGGTCGCCGCCGCCGAAGCCGCGATCCTCGCCAGCGCCGCCTGATTCCGGCGATCGGTCAGCGGGCGACCGGCTCGGCGGCGTCGTCATCCTGCACGGACGAGCGGGAGCGCCGCCGCGTCGCATAACCTGGAACGAACCGCGTCAGATTGTCGAGCAGGCTTGCCCACCATTCGCCATTCGCGAGCGCACGATCGAGCCGCGCCATGGTTCGTGCGTGGCCGGGGTCGTCATCATCGACGAAAGTCGCCAGCACTTGCCCGTACAGGATCGCAAGCCCCTGCGCGCGCATCATCCCGACCGGTCCGCCGCTCTGGAGATCGGCCGCCGCCAACATCCATTGCTGGGACCGCAGCGCGAGGCTGTTGAGCGCGCAGGCGAGCCCCGGATTGGTCCGCGCCGAGCTCAGCAGCGAACGGATGGCCTCCTTGTACGGCTCCTGCGCCTCCAAGCGGCGCATCAGCACGTCGAACAAACGCTCGCGCGCCGGCTCTTCCGCCATGTCGGTGCGATCGCCGGAAAGCACTTCGCGATCGATGTCCTTGATGTGGGCGGCGAGGATCGCGAGCTTCGAGCCGAACTCCCCGCGCATATCCGCCATCGACACCCCTGCGCGCGCCGCGATGTCGGTCAGGTCGATCTCCTCGATCGGCAGCTCGCCCAGCAGGTCCATGAACGCTTCGATGATTTTTCCGCGATCGGTCCCGATCCGCGCGCCCCGCGGGCCGGCCGCCTCCACGCCGTTCGTGCCGTTTTCCGGCGGTTGATCGCCGCCATTCTGGTTGCCGGGCTTCCGGGATCGTTCGCGAGGCCTGCGCGCCATGGATTCGGCTCCTGTCGAAGGACTTGCCGATATCTAGTTCCTCGCCGCCGGTCGCACCAGACGCGCCCGACGCGTCAGATGAGCGGGCGAGCCGCCGTCCTCATCCCGCCAGTTCGCGCGAGCGCCGCGTCGCGGCGGCGACGGCGCGCGTCATCAACGCGTCGAGCCCGTCCGCGCCCATCAGCACCTCGAGCGCCGCCGCCGTCGTGCCCGCCGGAGATGTCACCTTCTCCCGCAACGTTCCCGGATCGAGCGGCGAGCGGTGCAGCAGTTCGCCTGATCCCGTGACCGTTTCCCGCGCAAGCCTGGCCGCGAGTTCCGGCGGCAGTCCCGCCGCGACGCCGGCGCGGGCGAGGCTCTCGGCGAGCAGGAACACATAGGCCGGTCCCGACCCGGACACCGCCGTCACCGCGTCGAGCAAGCCTTCGTCGCGCACCCATTCGACCGACCCGGTCGCCGCGAGCAGCGTGTGGGCAAGGTTGCGCTGCGCCGCCGAGACGCGCGCGTTCGCGACCGCGACCGTTATGCCGCGACCGATTGCCGCGGGAGTGTTGGGCATCGCCCGCACGGCGTGGGTATTTGCGCCGAGCATGCGTTCGAGAAAGCCGAGCGTGCGGCCCGCCATGATCGAGATCACGACGGCGCGCTGAGAGAGCCCGGCGAGCGCGGGAAGCACCTCGGATGCGATCTGCGGCTTGACGGCGAGGACGATCGCGGCGGCCGGCGCCGTCGCCGGATCGGGATTGAGCCGCAGGCCGCCGATCGCCCGTGCTGCGAGCTCCGGCGAGGGCTGCGGCTCCAGCACGGCGAGCTTGCTGGGATCAAGTCCGAGCGCGAGCCAGCCGTCGAGCAAAGCCCCGCCCATTTTGCCGGCGCCGACCAGGAGCACGTGACCGCCGAGATCGCGAAGAGTCCGGCTGGGGGCGACGGTCGGTTCCGACATGGCGATTTCGCTTGTCCTTCCTCGCAGCGCCGCGGCGCGGCTTCGATGGAATCACGTTGACCGGCGGTCCGTCGGTCGTTCACAAGCTCGCCCGCGTGCCGGGCCAGCGTTTCGAACGAACACTACGCGAAAGATTGGGGCAAGTATGACTAAGTCTGTCCTCGGAATTGTCGGCGGATCGGGCATTTACGAACTGGCCGGTCTGGAGCAGGTGGTCGAGAAGCGGATCGAAAGCCCGTGGGGCGAGCCGTCGGCGCCCTTGGTATGCGGCGAGATCGCCGGCCTGCCGATCTTTTTTCTGCCGCGGCACGACGCCGGCCACCGGCTGTCGCCGTCCGACATCAATTACCGCGCCAATATCGACGTGCTCAAGCGCGCCGGCGTGACCGATCTCATTTCGCTCTCGGCCTGCGGCTCGTTCAGGGAGGAGATGCCGCCCGGCACATTCGTGCTGGTCGACCAGTTCGTCGACCGCACCCACAGGCGGGAAAGCTCTTTTTTCGGCACCGGCTGCGTCGCGCATGTCTCGATGGCGCATCCGGTGTCGCCGCGCCTGCGCATTCATCTCGCCGAGGCGGCGATGGCCGAAGATATACCGACCGTGCGCGAAGGCACCTATGTGTGCATCGAGGGGCCGCAATTCTCAAGCTATGCCGAGAGTATCACCTACAAGCAGCTCGGCTATGCGGTAATCGGCATGACCAACATGCCGGAGGCGAAGCTCGCGCGCGAGGCGGAGATTTGCTACGCGACGGTCGCCATGGTGACGGACTTCGACTGCTGGCATCCCGACCACGATGCGGTCACCGTCCAGGACATCATCAAGGTGCTCAACGCCAATGCCGACAAGGCCAGGCGGCTGGTGGCGCGGCTCGCCCGCGACTTTCCGCGCGAGCACGAGCCCTGTCCGATCGGCTCGGATCGCGCGCTCGACTCGGCGCTCATCACCGCGCAGGCGGCGCGCGACCCGGCGCTCATGAAAAAGCTCGACGCGGTGGCAGGACGGGTGCTGAAGAGGTGACGCGTGTCGGGCGGAGCGCAGCACGCAGCGGCGTGCTGCAGAACTGGGAGCATCCGGACCGCGGACTTGCTCCCCCCGCTGGGCCCGGATCTGCGATACACCGCTTCGCGATGCATCGCGTCCCGGGCACGAATCGTTCAGCGCGCCGAGGTTTGAGAAATCACACCGCGCCGCGTCGCATCATGAAATCCATCTGGAGACCGAACAAAGCGGCCAAGATGACGGAGAGAAGGAAGGAAATCACGCCAAGGATGATTGCGGCCGGGATCGCGGCGAGCGCAAGCTTGACGAGGAACAGCACGAGGCGAAGGAAGGGAACCTGGAAGTCGACGATCACGACGGGCTCGGAAGGCGTATCCATGACCAAAGGTCTCCGTTGCAGTCCGGGCTATGCTTTGCCACAGTGATCTTCCCCACAAGTCCGGAAATCACCTTGACCGACAGCCCCATGAGATGATGACGAGCCCAGCCCTCGAATACGACTTGAAACGCGCTGTCCGCACCATTCCGGATTATCCCAAGCCGGGAATCATGTTCCGCGACATCACAACGCTGCTCGGCGATGCGCGCGCGTTCCGCCGCGCCGTCGACGAGATGGTGCAGCCCTGGGCCGGCATGAAGATCGACAAGGTTGCCGGGATCGAGGCGCGCGGATTCATCCTGGGCGGCGCGGTGGCGCACCAGGTGTCGGCTGGTTTCGTGCCGATCCGCAAGAAGGGGAAACTGCCGCACAAGCGGGTGAGCATCGCCTATTCGCTCGAATACGGGCTCGATGAAATGGAGGTGCACGAGGACGCCGTGGTGGCGCACGAGCGGGTGATTCTGGTGGACGACCTCATCGCGACCGGGGGCACCGCCGAAGGCGCGGTCAAGCTCCTGCGCCAGCTCGGGGCGGAAGTCCTCGCCGCCTGCTTCGTCATCGACCTGCCGGAGCTCGGCGGCGCCGACAAGCTGCGCAAGCTCGACGTGCCGGTGCGCACGCTGATCTCGTTCGAAGGACACTGAGCGCGCCGGCGCGCGTCAGCCAAGGCCTTGATCCCCTGCATCCAGGTCGGACGGAGCGCCCTGCGACGCTGCGCTTCCCCGTGCCCGGTAAGTGCGGTACCATGCGACAAATCGGCGGACGCCTTCCTCGATCGGCGTCTTCGGTTTGAATCCAACCGCCGCCGCAAGGTCGGTCACGTCCGCATAGGTCGCTGGCACGTCGCCCGGCTGCATCGGCAGGAGCTCGATGACCGCCTGACGCCCGATCTCCTGCTCCATCAGGCGAACAAGCTCGGTCACCTCGAACGCGCGATGGTTGCCGATATTGTAGACCCGCCATGGCGCCCGGCTGGTGGCCGGGGCGGGATCGTCGCCCGACCATCCGGGGTCGCCGGCGGCCGGGTGATCGATCAGCCGCACCAACGCATCGACGACATCGTCGACATAGGTGAAATCGCGCCACATCCGGCCGTCATTGAACAGGCGGATCGGTCGTCCCTCGAATATCGCCTGCGTGAACGACCACACCGCCATGTCGGGTCGTCCCCACGGGCCGTAGACGGTGAAGAAACGCAGCCCCGTCGCCGGCAGTCCGAACAGATGCGCATAGGCATGCGCCATCGCCTCGCCCGCCTTCTTGGTTGCGGCATAGAGGCTGATCGGATGATCGACATTGTCGGAAGTCCGGAACGGCAGCCGCGTATTGGCGCCGTAGACCGACGAGGAGGAGGCGTAGACGAGGTGCCGGCAGCCGTTGCGGCGGCAGCCCTCCAGCACATTGAGGAAGCCGACCAGGTTCGACTCGGCATAGGCGTGCGGGTTGATGAAGGAGTTGCGCACGCCGACCTGGGCGGCGAGATTCACCACGAACGGGAACCGGTGCGCCGCGAACAGGTCGGACATGCCGGTGCGGTCGGCGAGGTCAAGTTTTTCGAAGGAAAAGCCCGCAAGAGGCTGGAGCTCGGCGAGCCGCGCGAGCTTCAGGGCCGGATTGTAATAGGCGTTGAGGTTGTCGATGCCGACCACGCGCCGCCCGGCCTCCAACAGCCGGCGCGCGACATGGAAGCCGATGAACCCCGCGGCGCCGGTCACCAGGACCGGGTCATGGTCCCCTGCGGCGGCTTGGTTCATCGCGGAGCGGGCCTTGTCGTTCGGGGTTCGCAGGAGGAGGCGTGCATCGTTCGATCTCGAAAGGCCGGCGGCTCTGGAGCCGGCTCGCTACGGCTCGGTCGCGAAGCGGAGCCGGCCGGCGGGACGCAGGGATTGCGCATCGAAGCTGCGGATTTCGATGCCGCCGCCGGGAATCTCTATCGTGACGACGAAATGATCGCCGACGAGCGCGGTCTGCGCGATCCGGCTGTTGTTCGGCAGGAGGACCGTCGTCTCCGTCGGCGCTCCTCTTCCCCCGCTCCGGAAAACGCGATAGCCGACGATGCCGAGCACCACGGCGATGCCGAGCAGCGTGGCGACGCCGGACAGGGCCATCATCAGCTTGACGCGCCGCATGAACCGCGTCTGTTCGGGGTCGAGCGGCTTCTCTTCAACGGTTTGCGGATAGGTCATGAGCGGAGGGAGCAGCCAGGTCGAAACAATTGTCGTCGCCGATGCGGAGAAGGGCGCGCGCCTCGACCGCGTGCTCGCCCTCCACCTGTCCGAACTGTCGCGCTCGCGGCTGAAAGCCCTGATTCTCGCGGGCGAGGTCACGATCGAGGGACGCACGATCCGCGATCCGAGCCACCGCGTCAATGCTCGGGACCGCGTAGCGCTGGTCGTGCCGCCGCCCGAGCCGGCCGCGCCGCAGGGGGAGAATATCCCGCTGCCCATCGTCTACGAGGACGAGGACATCATCGTCATCGACAAGCCGAAGGGCCTCGTCGTCCACCCCGCGGCGGGGCACCCGTCGGGGACGCTTGTCAATGCGCTGATCGCCCATTGCGGCGACAGCCTGTCCGGGATCGGGGGCGTGAAGCGGCCGGGCATCGTCCATCGGCTCGACAAGGATACGACCGGGCTGATGGTGGTCGCCAAGAACGACCGGGCGCATCGCGCGCTCGCGGCCCAGTTCGCCGATCACGGCCGCGCCGGCCCGCTCGAACGCGGCTATCTCGCGTTCGTCTGGGGGGCGCCGGATCGCCCGGGCGGCGTGATCGACAGGCCGATCGGCCGCCATCCGCACGCCCGCGACAAGATGTCCGTGACGCCGGCCGGGCGGGAGGCCATCACGCATTGGGAGGTGGTGCAGCACTACTCCGGGCCAGCCGGGGCTCCGGTTGCAGGCCTGCTTGCGTGCACGCTGGAGACCGGCCGCACGCATCAGATCAGGGTTCATCTCGCCGCGATTGGCCATCCGATCATGGGGGATTCCGTCTACGGGACGGGGTTTCGGACCAAGGCGGCTTTGCTGTCCCAGAAAGCGCAATCCGCGTTGGCGGCCCTTGGCAGACAGGCCCTGCATGCCTACCTCTTGGGCTTAGACCACCCGAGAACCGGAGCGCATTTAGTGTTCCGCTCGGACTTGCCTGCCGACCTCGCGTCCCTACATAAGGCGCTGGGTGGGGGAACCATCGATCATGCCCGACGTTAGATCAATCCGGAGCAACCGGACGAACGTCGCTGCCGCTTCCTTGGGGGCGTCGATTGGTCACTCAGCCTTACGGATTTGTCACTTGGCTGTGACGACGAAGTGACGGCTGACTCGTTTCTTAGCTAGACGAACCGTGTATGCTGCATTGCGCGACAGATTGCGGTCGCGTGACTGATGGCGACGTCAGGCTCGAAGAGCGGACGCAGCCGTCGCCCGCCGCATCACGGGGGCTGAACAGGAGGCCGCTATGGCCCAAACCGCGACCTTGCCGCTCATCACCGCCGAGTCGGGTCTCACCCGCTATCTCGAAGAGATTCGGCGGTTTCCGATGCTGCAACCGCAAGAAGAATTTATGCTCGCGAAACGCTGGCGCGAGCACGGCGACCGCAACGCCGCCCACAAGCTGGTCACCAGCCATCTGCGGCTCGTCGCCAAGATCGCGATGGGATATCGCGGCTATGGGCTGCCGATTTCGGAGGTGATCTCCGAGGGCAATGTCGGGCTGATGCAGGCGGTCAAGCGGTTCGAGCCGGATAAAGGATTCCGCCTCGCCACCTACGCGATGTGGTGGATCAAGGCGGCCATTCAGGAATACATTCTGCGCTCGTGGTCGCTGGTGAAGATGGGCACCACGGCCAATCAGAAGAAGCTGTTCTTCAACCTGCGCAAGGCGAAGAGCCGCATCTCCGCGCTCGAGGAAGGCGACCTGCGCCCCGATCAGGTGAAGATTATCGCCAAGCGCCTCGGCGTCACCGAGCAGGACGTGATCGACATGAACCGCCGTCTCGGCGGCGACGCTTCGCTCAATGCGCCGATCCGCGAGGAAGGCGATTCCGGCGAGTGGCAGGACTGGCTGGTCGACGATCAGGAAAGCCAGGAGAAGGTGCTCGCGGAAAGCGAGGAACTCGCCACGCGGCGCAAGGCCCTGTCGGAGGCGCTGTCTGTGCTCAATGATCGCGAGCGGCGCATCTTCGAGGCGCGGCGACTCGCCGATGAGCCGGTGACGCTGGAGGAGCTCGCCGAGGAGTTCGGCGTCTCGCGCGAGCGCGTCCGCCAGATCGAGGTGCGCGCCTTCGAGAAGGTGCAGAAGGCGGTGCGCACCCGGGTGGCCGACATGGAGACGCCGTCGGCGCGCATGCCCACGCCGGCGATGTCCATGCTGTGAGGCGCGGCCGGACCCAGCAGCCGGCGCACCGTCGTCACTGTCAGAAAAAGGGCCGGCGCTTGCGCCGGCCCTTTTTGTTGCCCGCGGGATCTGGCGGATGGTCAGGTGTGAAATTTGCCTTCTCCCCAGAGGATTCCGGTACCGATCCCGAGGCCGCCTGCGGCCCCGGCTCCCAAATAGACGCCAGTATCCTTTTTCCACATGGTGATTTGGGTGCTTGGGGGGGTCGCGATCACTTGGACTCGCGCATGGGTGCGTGAGCGATCGGAGGTCCTCGGTCAGCCAGATCGAACCTCCAGTGATATGTATTCCAACGAAAGGGCCGCCAAGCGCTGCGATGAAATGTCCGGCTCCACGGCCGTCTTCCTTGAATTCCAGGTCCAGGAAAGCTGCATCGATCCCTGTAAGGACGACAAGAATCGTGTATTTATAAGTTTCTCCACGGTCGGCATAATCTGAACCAAAGTAATCCAGCAAGTTGGGTTGCTGCTCGAGCAGTTTTTTTTGGGCATCGCCGCCCTGATTGAACAATTCCAATCCTAATACGTCATGCGCTTTGATCAGTTCAGGCGATCGAAGATCCTGGAATGCGTCTTTCGTCATGGTATTACTATATCATCAGTATAACGCGCGAGCATGCGCGCCAGCGCGTTGCCAACGAAGCCTGCGGCCGCACGGGCCGCTCGCCTTGACGCGTGCTGAGGAACCCACTAGACCCCCCTCGCACACGGAAAAAGCGCGGAAACACAAGGGAAAGAATAGGGGCGTCGCATGGCCAAATTGACGGGAAAAGTCCTTATCGCACAAGGCGGCGGCCCCACCGCCGTGATCAACCAGTCGCTCGCCGGCGCGGTGCT
>DASUPI010000373.1:0-8299 GCA_036281135.1 Rhodoplanes sp.
GACAAAATTAAAAAAGTTCCATCACAATATATTTTCCAATTAAGAGATTTTTTACTTGGCTGGGCACCATATGCCCACAATGCTTTGCGAAAGATCCCACACGAAAACGGCGAATCAATCCGAATTCGTACGTGTTATGAAAGTTGTCATGCGTGCTTTCCTGTAGGCTTCCTGTCCGTTTAACTTGCCGCTAAGCACAATCCTTCACTAGCACATGGGACTTACATGAAAAACGCAAACCAGCGAAAGTTGACTTCAGAGTATGCGCCGTATGAGGCGTTCTGGGAGGGCTTTGTCGATTATCGCCACGGCCTGCAGCGCAATCCCTACGATGCCGTCCCTGCTCAGGACGTCGAAGCCCACGCGTGGGATCGCGGCCGGGAAGCCAGCATCCGGGTCAAGGGGGCGATCGAGCGGGTATAAGCGCTGCCGGAGCCCGGTCATCACGGGGCAAGTCGGCCTTGCTGGGCTCTCAGAGTTGCCGGGCGGGGCCGGCTCTGTGGCGCAGCCCCTGCACCCCGCCCAGCGGTGTCTCAGCCTGAGGGGCCATTCATCCGGGGTGCGCCGTTTATCGGCTGTTGTTCGCGTTCCGAAGTTTGACCACCGGAGCGTTGTATCCGGTCAGCGCGCGGCGATGATGACCGCCTCGCCTTGGTCCTCGATCGTGACCGCCAATCCGCAGGTCTTTGCCAGCAATCCTGTGTAAAAGGGCTGGATCGCATGCGCATCGATCGTTTGCCCCTCCTCGCCGCCGGCCACGAGCACGGCCATCGCCCGCGGCACCCGAGAATTCAGCCCGCAGGCTTCGATCCGGAACCCCAGGCTTTCGCCCTCCCCGACCAGATCGACCGTCAACACCCCGCCGCGCGGGATCGCATGGCCCGCCACGAGTAGCAGGTTGAGCAGGAGCTTCACCCGGTTCTTCGGGAGCAACGCCCGCGGCAAACCCCAATTGATCTTCACCTTCTCGTCCTCGAGGGCGCCGCGGGCCACCTTTTCCGCATCCCCGAGATCGACCTGGGCGCCCGCCGAGCCCGCCGCGCCGAAGGCCAGCCGGCAGAACTGCAGGCGGGCCGACACCGTCGCCGCGCTCTTCTTGATCAGATTGAGGGCAAAAGCCTTGGTCTCTTCGTCCTGCGCGTCTTCGTAGACTTCGAGCCCGTTGACGATCGCGCCGGAAGGACTGATCAGGTCGTGACACACCCGCGAGCAGAGCAGGGCGGAAAGATCGAGAGACTCAAGGGCGGCGCTGAGCATTCCATGCGTCTCCGCTGTGGATGATGGTCCGGTGGATGTCACCCGCTCGGCGGCCGCGCCGCAGGTGGCCTCGTGTGATACACCGCGCCTCGCAATCAACGCAAACGACTCAGGCTGGGGGACAAGCTTTCGATGCATGGAGTTGATCCGGCTCTCGTGGAGGCGCTGACCGGCCTCGTCTCCCACGCGGGTAGAGCTATTCTCGACATTGCGCGGGATCGGCTGGCGGTGAAGGAAAAGGCCGATTTCAGTCCGGTAACCGCGGCCGATATGGCCGCGCAAACCGTAATTCTCGACGGGCTTGCCAAGCTGTTGCCCGGAATCCCGGTCGTCTCGGAGGAACTGGCCGACCGGCAGCCGGCGATCGGACATGGCGAAAGCTTCATTCTGGTCGACCCGCTCGACGGCACGCGTGAGTTCATCGCCGGAAGGGACGAATATACCGTTAATCTCGCGCTTATTGAGGCGGGAGAGCCGGTCTTGGGCTTTGTTTTCCTCCCCGTTCGCGGCCTGCTTTACCGGGGCGGCCGCGGACAGTTCGCCGAACGCCTTCGCCTCCAGGCGGGCATGCCGCCCGGTACCGCAGCGGAAGCCGTGCCGCTCCGCACCCGCCCCGCTCCGACCAAACTGGTCGCCGCCGTCAGCCGGTCCCATCTCGACCCCGCAACCGATTCTTTTCTCGGCAGGCTTCCGGTCGCCGCGCGCGTCGCGTCCGGCTCCTCGCTGAAGTTCGGCCTGCTCGCCGAGGGCGCGGCCGATGTCTATCCCCGCCTCGCCCCGACGCATGAGTGGGACATCGCGGCCGGACACGCCGTGCTGGCCGCTGCGGGCGGAACCGTCGTCCGTCCGGATGGCGCGCCTCTCACCTATGGGCACGGCGAGAGGAAATTCCTCGTCCCCGGATTCATTGCTTGGGGAGATCTCAGCGCTGCGCAATAGGCCGAGGCCTCCCGCCGGACCGGGGGAGCGGGACGCACCGTCTCCCCTGTGAGGTCCGCCGCGTTCGCGTCATAGTCTTGCTGGAACCTGTGATTCGGGCGGCCCTCGGCTGACGTGACCCTGCCTCGGTGCGGGTGAAGGTCGACGGCGAAACTTCGGGGTGGCTAGCAATGGACAAAGCCTTGCGGCTTGTTGCGATCGTCGTTTGGCTTGTGTGTTCCGGTCCGCTCGCGGCGCTTGCCCAGGAAACGCCGCAGCCCGCGCGTCCCAGCGGCTTCGCACCCAACGAAATCGTCGCCGCCGGCCATCGCTTCTTCGGCGGCGTCTCCCGCGGGCTCGCGACCATCGTCGAGAAAGCGGTCAGCCAATGGGGGCTGCCGAACGGCTATGTCCTCGGCGAGGAAGCCGGCGGGGCGTTTTTCGGCGGCCTGCGCTATGGCGAAGGCGTGCTTTACACGAAGAACGCGGGCGACCTGCGGGTCTTCTGGCAGGGCCCCTCATTCGGGTGGGACTTCGGCGGCGAGGGTGCGCGCACCATGATGCTCGTCTACAATCTGCCCGCCACCGAAGCGATTTATCAGCGCTTCGCCGGAATCGAAGGGTCGGCCTACTTCATCGGCGGGCTCGGCATGACGGCGCTGACCGCCAACAATGTCGTCGTCGTTCCGATCCGCTCGGGCGTCGGCCTGCGGCTAGGCGCAAGCATCGGATATCTCAAGTTCACCCCGCAATCGACCTGGAACCCGTTTTGATCGCCTCCGCCGCTGGCGGCCGGCTGCCCTGACAATGTTGCCTCAGCGACGGCGTTTTCGGTTAGTCTCCGGCCGAGAAAGTGCAAGTTCGCGTTTACCGTGTTCCGCGCCGGAAGACTACCTAGCGATGTCAGGCTTTCCGGTGCTGTTTGAGCGGAGGCATTCCACGTGATCGAACTGCTGATGCTCTTCGCGATCGGGTTCCTGGTTGCGAGTCTGTTCAATCTGCTCTTCGTTCCGCTGGTCCATAATCGCGCCGTGCGCCTGACCATGCGCCGGCTCGATGCGGAAACGCCGTACTCGATGGCGGAAATCCAGGCCGAGAAGGACCAGTTGCGCGCCGAGTTCGCGATGTCCACGCGGCGGCTGGAGATGAGCGTGGAGCAGCTCAAGGCCAAGACCACTGCCCAGCTCAACGAACTCGGCAAGAAGTCGATGGCGATCGAAAAGCTCAAGCACGAGCTGGACGAGAAGACCGCGGCGGTTCTTGCGCTCGAAGCGCGCGAGAATACGACGCGCGAACAGCTCCGCACCACGGAGCAGGAATATTCCTTCAGGACCAACAGGATGCAGGACGTCGAGCACGCGCTCACCGGCAAGGAGAACGAGCTCGCCAAGCTGGCCGACGCGCTCAGTCAACGCACGGCCGCCAACGACAACCAGCGCCTCGAGATCGCCGCGCTGAAGACGCAGGTCGAGGAGCACAAGGCGCAGCTCGAGATCGCGACGAAAGGCCTCAAGGAGACCGGCGCGCGCATGGAAACCGCCCGCAAAGCGGCCGAGGCCGCCACACAAGAACTTGCCACGGAGCGCGCCAAGGCGACGAGCTTCAGCACCCGTATCGCTCAGCTGGAACGCCAGCTGGTTGCGCAGACCACGGAAGCCGAAGTGCTCGGCAAGCGCGTCCAGGAACTGGAAGAGCGGCTGACCGAGCAGGGCCGAGTCCTGGCGGAGGGCGGCCCCGACGCCGGGAAAGCCGGCGAGCTCGACAGGCTGGACACCCTGAAGACGGAAAAGGCGCGGCTCGAGCAGGAGCGCGACGCGGCGCGCGAGGAAGCCGCCCGGCTCAGGCGCGAGGCCGCCTCTTTGCGGCAGGGAACCGAGGCGACCGGGGCCGCCGAGCGGGCGGAGAATGCGTTGCTGCGCGAACGCATCAACGATATCGCCGCCGAAGTCGCGCGTCTTACGCTCGCCCTGGAGGGGCCGGGCTCTCCGATCGAAGCGATCCTCGCCGACGAAAAAACCAACGGTCTGCCAGCCGCGGCCGGCGCGAACGGGAGTTCGCCCGCCGAAGGCGACGCGACGCAGGCGTCCCGCGGGGATCTGGGCGAGCGCATTCGCGCCTTGCAGAGCCGCGCCGCGCGACTGGCGCCCTGACCCTGAAGCGAAGCCTGGTCTCGCCCGACCGGTCCCGCACGGGGCCGGTTCTCACGTTGCAGAAACGTCAATCGAGCTCGAAGGCGTCCTTGTAATCTCGCGCGAGCGACTGGTCCTGTTCCTCCTTGCGCAGCAGGCAGTTGCCGGCAACCAGGAGGTCGAGCTCGGTGCCCATGAAGCAGTGGAACGCGTCTTCCGGCGTGCACACGATTGGTTCGCCGCGCACGTTGAAGCTGGTGTTCACCAGCACCGGGCAGCCGGTCCTTTCCTTGAAGCGGGTCAGCAGCGCGTGGTAGCGCGGATTGGTGTCGGCGTGCACCGTCTGGATGCGGGCCGAGTAATCGACATGCGTGACGGCCGGAATGTCCGAGCGCGGGACATTGAGCTTGTCGATTCCGAACAGGGCCTGTTCTTGCGCCGTCATGGCGCGGCGGCGTTCGGGCGCCACGTCCGCGACGAGCAGCATGTAAGGCGAATCGCCGTCGAATGCGAACCACTCGGCGACGTCCTCGCGCAACACCGAAGGCGCGAAGGGCCGGAAGCTCTCGCGAAACTTGACCTTCAGGTTCAGCATCTTCTGCGTGGTCGGCGAGCGCGGATCGGCGAGGATGGAACGACCGCCCAGCGCGCGCGGGCCGAATTCCATGCGTCCCTGCATCCAGCCGACCGCCTGGCCCGTCGCGAGCGCTTGCGCCGTCGCCTCGATGACGTCGTTCTCCGGAAGCACGTGAAAGCGCGCGCCCTGCGCGACAAGCCGCTTCTCGATGTCCGCCTGGTCGAATGCCGGCCCGAGATAGGAGCCGTGCATGCGATCGGCGTTCGTCGGCGTGCGCTCGTTGCCGAGAAATAGATGCCAGGCGGCAAGCGCGGCGCCCACCGCCCCGCCGGCGTCGCCTGCCGCCGGCTGAATCCAGATGTTGGGGAAAGCGCCGTCGCGCAGCACCTTGCCGTTGGCGACGCAATTGAGCGCAACGCCGCCGGCGAGGCAGAGATTGGGCATTTCGTACTCGCGGGCAAGCGAGCGCGCGAGCCGCAGGATCACGTCCTCGGTGACGGCCTGAATGGAGGCGGCCACGTCCATGTGAAAGTTCGTGAGCAAATCCTTGTCCGGCCGCCGCACCGGCTGGCCGAACAGATCGGCGAAACCGTCGTTCGTCATGGTCAGGCCGACGCAATAGTTGAAATACTCCATGTTGAGATGGAACGTGCCGTCGTCCTTGAGGAGGATGAGCTTGTCGAGAATGAGATTGCGATAGCGCGGCTCGCCATAAGGCGCGAGGCCCATCAGCTTGTACTCGCCCGAATTCACCTTGAACCCCGTGTAATAGGTGAAGGCGGAATAAAGGAGGCCGAGCGAGTGCGGGAAATGCAGCTCCTTGTGAACCGCGATGTCGCGGCCGCGTCCGATCGCAACCGACGTCGTCGGCCACTCGCCGACGCCGTCCATGGTCAGGATCACCGCCTCGTCGAACGGCGAAGGGTAGAAGGCGCTCGCGGCATGGCTTAAATGGTGCTCGCTGAACAAGAGCCGCTTCTGCCAATCGAAGTCCGGCGCGAGCGTCTGCAATTGCCGGCGCAGTAAATCCTTCTGAAACAGCTTCTCGCGAATCCACACCGGAATAGCCGTCTTGAACGACCGGAACCCGCGCGGGGCGAAGGCGACATAGGTCTCGAGCAATCGTTCGAATTTGAGAAACGGCTTTTCGTAGAAGACCACGAGGTCGATGTCGGCGAGCGTCCCGCCCGACTGAGCGACGCAATAGGCGATCGCGTTCTCCGGATAGCGGGCGTCGTGCTTGACGCGCGTGAACCGTTCCTCCTGCGCCGCGGCGACGATTTCGCCATCGACCACCAGAGCGGCGGCGCTGTCGTGATAGAAGGCGGAAATCCCGAGTATCCGCGTCACGCCGCGCGCTTCCTCTGCATCAGCCGATGCGAGCGTCGTGCATCAGAACAGCGTGTAGATGAACGGCGCCACCGCCGACCCGGAGGAGAGCACGACCAGCCCGCCGAGCAGCAGCAGCATGAGGATGATGGGCGTGAGCCAGAATTTCTTCCGCGCGCGCAAGAAATTCCACAATTCGTGAAGAAACGACATCCGCTCCCCCGATCAGGCATCAGAACTGGTTCCGCATCGAGTCTGCGTCGATGCTGCGCTGCGCCCGCACGATCCAATAGGTGTCGCGCTGCGCCGGGTCGCGCCGGCCGATATCGAGCACGTCCTTGCCGAAGAGCCGCATCAGCAGCGCCGTCGGCACGACGGCGAGCACGAAGATCAACCCCATCACCAGCGGGCTCACCACGGCATGCAGCAACATGCCGAAACGGAACCACACGATATTGAGAGGGTGCAGCACGCGCGGCGCAACGAGCGTCGGCACAAGGAAGGCCAGCGCGACCAGGAACGCCCACAGCCGCGGCGAACCGCCCGACACGACCGGCCAAAGGCCGATAACGACAAAGACGACGACAAAAACCGTGCCGAAACTTCGATCCGAACCGGGGCGTACCGGCCCGCTGTGCCCTTGGATGTCCTGCAAAATATTCACCGTCCGGTGGCGGACGCGGGCGAAGAATCGCCACGCTATCGTCCTGCCAGAGGCTTTTCCGGTCCTAAAGAGCGCCGGTTGTCCTTCTCGTCAATAGGAACCGCCCGCCCGGCCGCCTTCTCGTTGAAGCGCAAAGACAATCGCCGTGGCCCCGGCCGGGCGACAGGTCGCCCGTCAGGTGATCAGGCGCGCGCCACGCTGGAAGGTCAGGTAACTCCAGAACCAGTTGACCGCAACGACGACCCGGTCGCGCGCGCCGATCAGGAAGAAGATGTGGACCATGCTCCAGAACAGCCATCCGACGAACCCGGTGAGCTGCACGCGCCCGAGCTTCACCACCGCCGATTTGCGGCCGATCGTGGCGAGTTCGCCGAGATTACGATAAGCGAAAGGCTCCGTCTTCGGCGTGCCCGCGATCTGCGCGGCGATCCGCTCGCCGACATAGCGCCCCATCTGCTTGGCGGCCGGCGCGACGCCCGGCACCGGATGGCCCGACGCATCCTTGACGGCCGCCGTATCGCCGATCGCATAAGTGTTGGGGATGTCGCCGACCGACAGATCGGGATTGACCAGGACCCGGCCGGCGCGGTCATGCGCAGCGCCCAGCCATTCCGCCGCCGGCGAAGCGGTGACCCCGGCCGCCCAGATCAAAGTCGAGGCCTCGATGCGTTCGTCGCCGATGCTGACGCCGTGCGCATCGCACGCCGTCACGCGCGCGCCCGTGCGCACCTCGACGCCCATCCAGGTCAGCGAGCTCACGGCGTAGCGCGACAAGTGGTCCGGGAACGTGGCGAGCAGCCGCGGCCCTGCTTCAAGCAGAAAAATGCGCGCGAGGCGCGGATCGATGCGACGGAAATCGGAGCGCAGCGTCTGCCGCGCGACTTCGGCGATGGCGCCAGCCATCTCGACGCCCGTGGGTCCTCCGCCGATCACGACGAAGGTCATCAGCCGACGCCGCGCCTGCTCGTCTTCGCTCAGCTCGGCCTCCTCGAAGGCTCGCAGAATCCGCGTGCGGATTTTCGTCGCGTCCGGGATCTCCTTAAGTCCGGGCGCAACGCTTTCCCATTCGTCGTGCCCGAAATAGGAATGCGTCGCGCCGGTCGCGAGAACGAGAAAATCATAGTCGAACCAGCCGGCGTCGGTCGCCACCCGCTTGCGGTCCTTGTCGACGCCGATGACCCGCGCCATCAGCACCCGGGCATTGCTTTGATTGCGAACGATGGCGCGGATCGGCCAGGCAATGTCGGCCGGCGACAAGGCCGCCGTCGCGACCTGATACAGCAGCGGTTGGAAGCAATGATAGTTGTGCTGATCGACGATGACGACGTCTGCCGCAGCGCGCGCCAGCGCTTTGGCTGCTTCGAGCCCGCCGAATCCCGCGCCGATAATCGCAACGCGCGGATGGCCGGGTCGCGACGCGCCCAG